>NZ_JAQZRK010000049.1:0-24770 GCF_028737495.1 Enterobacter cloacae complex sp. 2022EL-00981 | reverse complement strand
AGGTGGCGTATATTACGCTTTCCTCTTTCAGAGTCAACCCTGATTTTCAGGATTTTTTCTCTTCAACCGACCGGGCTGTTTGTGAAGTGATTCACATCCGCCGTGTCGATGGAGGCGCATTATAGGGAGTTCCCGAGCGACCGCAACCGAAAAGTTGCAAAAAGATGACTGACTGCTGTATTCCCCAGCAAAACCCCGCTTTATACCCTTTTACACACAGACTTATCCACAATACAACGCGTAAGCTTCATAAGAACCCACGGATTGAGGGGGATAATCAACTATACTATTGGCAAATATTTTCCCTGACAGACAATATCCATGATCACACAACGCCTCACCCGAGACTGGCGCATTCCTGGCGCTGGCCTCATGACGCTGCTACTCCTTATTGCGGGCTTCACTCTGCACGCACACTGGGGTGCTTTCATCCAGTGGTGTCTTGCTACGCAAATCACCCTGCACCGTTATCTGGTGATGTACCTGTTGCAGCTTAATAACCATCAGTACAGCGGTGGCTTATGGCTATTAACCGGCGCGTTCTTCTATGGCGTACTTCACGCTATCGGGCCGGGGCACGGCAAATTCATTGTCACTACCTATCTCAGTACAAATAAAGAGAGCGAACTGGCTGCCCGGGTCGTGCCTTTTTTTGGCAGTATGCTGCAGGGCGTCAGCGCCATTCTGTTTGTCTTTATTCTGGCGGTGGGGTTTAACCTGGCGTCCGGGGATATCAGTACCAGCCGCTGGTATGTCGAGAAGATAAGCGCGGTCCTCATTGGCGCATTCGGCGCGTTTATCATTTACCAGGCGCTGAAAAGCCTGCGCCCGCGCAGGATGGCAATCTCCGCCATCACGCCCCTTCACCAGCATGATGAACATTGTGGCTGCGGCCATCACGGCGTAGGGGCAGACCTTGCGCAGGGTGACTGGAAAACCCGTCTGGGTGTAATTCTGGCGATCGGCGCGCGTCCGTGCAGTGGGGCCATTATGATCCTGATGTTTTCGAATGCGCTGGGCATCGTCACCTGGGGAATGGCCGCGGTAATGACCATGTCGCTGGGAACCGCGCTGTCGATTATGGGGCTATCGCTGGCCGTGCGTTACGCCCGGGAGCGCACGGTCGCCTGGTTTGGTGGCGACACCTCGCTGAAGTGGCTGGTTCCGGCGGTCAAGATTGCCGGCGGGATTGTTCTGATCCTGTTTGCGACCATCCTGTTCCTGACGGTGATCCCCATCAGCGCCAATGGCGATTACATCGCAGCAGGATGCTAATAAAAGAAAACCCGCCAGCGGCGGGTTTTTTGATTACTCGTTGATGCGTGGATGTTGGTCCACCAGTCGGGAGCGTTTCTTCTGCAGTTCTTCAATCTCTGCGTCAATATCTTCAATCTTCTGCTCGACGTTATCGTAGTGCTCGCGCAGGATCTCTTTCGCTTCCTGAATATCCGATGCCGCAGGCGTCGCCCCTTTCAGAGGACGGTTCGCCGTCTCCTTCATAGTAATACCCGTAATCAAACCAATCACCGCGATAACCATCAGGTAATAAGCGGGCATCATCAGGTTTTGCGTGCTTTCCACCAGAGAGGCGGCAAGCGTCGGCGTCAGACCGGCAATCAGAACCGAGATGTTAAAGGCCGCCGCCAGCGCACTGTAGCGAATATGCGTCGGGAACATGGCCGGTAGTGTAGAGGCCATCACCCCGATGAAGCAGTTGAGGATCACCGCCAGCATCAGCAAGCCGGCAAAAATCAGGCCCAGCACATTGCTGTTAATCAGAATGAATGCCGGAATAGCAAGGGCAAACAGCGCAACGCTACCCAGAATAATGAACGGTCGACGGCCAAAGCGGTCACTCAACAGCCCCATAATCGGTTGCACAAACAGCATACCCACCATGATGGCGATAATGATCAGCACACCGTGGTCTTCCGAGTAGTGCAGGTTATGCGACAGATAGCTCGGCATGTAGGTCAGCAGCATGTAGTAAGTCACGTTCGTGGAGATCACCAGGCCGATACAGACCAGCAGGCTGCGCCAGTGTTTGGTCGCGATCTCTTTAAAGGAGACTTTCGGGCCATCCTGCAGACCTTCGCGGTCACCCTGCTCGAGCTTATCAACGTGCTGCTGGAACGCAGGCGTTTCTTCAAGCGCATGACGCAGGTACAGGCCAATGATCCCCAGCGGCAGCGCGAGGAAGAACGGAATACGCCAGCCCCATTCAAGGAAGTTCGCCTCACCAACCACGGTTGAAATCAGCACCACCACGCCCGCCCCCATGACGAACCCGGCAATGGAACCAAAGTCCAGCCAGCTTCCCATAAAGCCACGTTTACGGTCCGGGGAGTACTCTGCAACGAAGATCGAGGCACCGGTATATTCTCCCCCTACGGAGAATCCCTGAGCCATCTTACAGAGCAGCAGCAATATTGGCGCCCAGATGCCAATCGAAGCATAAGACGGGATCAGGCCGATACAGAATGTACTGATCGACATAATGACAATGGTGATGGCCAGGATCTTCTGACGACCATATTTATCACCAAGCATACCGAAGAACAGACCACCCAGCGGGCGAATGAGGAAGGGAACCGAGAACGTACCCAGCGCGGCAATCATCTGCAGGCTGGGGTCGGCGCCGGGGAAGAACACTTTACCTAACGCATAGGCCACGAAGCCGTAGACACCAAAATCGAACCATTCCATCGCATTACCGAGCGAGGCGGCAGTGATCGCTTTACGCAGTTTTGCATCATCGATGATGGTGACGTCGCGAAGCGTGATGGGTTTAATCTTTTTCCTTCTAAGCATAGCTTTCCTCGTAGACTCAGCCCTGTCCATTTCACCGGCCATCTGGTGAACCGTGAAACGGGGATCCGCTCCATGCGAATCGCCTTATTCAAGCGTAGCAGGTTTACTTACATTGACGTTTTACGTCGATACAACCGAACCTGTTGACGCCTGTCTGGGCAGTTAATGACCTTTTTACCCTACCAGCGTTTATATTTGTGATCAACTTCACATATATTTTTCCGTATCGTCAATTGAGTTCAATATTTGTCAATTGCCGCCCATCAGCTCTTTCTTATCCACCAAAAAAGAACATGCTCACGCACGTTATTATCGCCTGAACAACAATTCTCAAAACCATACTGCGTCACATCAGATTTACATAAATTTTAAATATTAAAACGCGGTTCGAATATTTACGCCGAATATGTGATAGAGATAACTAAAACACTGTTTTATTTTCATTGAATCATCATTCCAATGATCGCATGATAAATCCGAACGCAACGTCCAGCGGGCTTTTGAGCGGCATGAATCAAGAGCGCGCGATTAATTTCCCTGAAAGGATAACGAAGCGCCAGGCTAAGCATCCTTTCAATTAACTGAATTTGTTGATTTTATTTTCGATAGCATTCCGTCCGCCACGCGGGACACGATGTGAGGGTTGTACATGAAGATTAAAGCCACAATAGAACGCATCCCCGGCGGGATGATGCTGGTTCCTCTGGTGCTTGGCGCCATTCTGAATACCCTGGCACCTGATACCGGTGCTTATTTTGGTGGTTTCACAAAAGGAATGATTACGGGAACCGTGCCCATTCTGGCCGTCTGGTTCTTTTGTATTGGAGCATCTATTAACCTGCGGGCAACGGGTACCGTATTACGTAAATCCGGAACGCTGGTTATAACGAAAATTGCGGTTGCCTGGGTTGTGGCAATGGTCTGTGCACTGTTCATTCCGGAGAATGGCATTCAGACCGGATTCTTCGCCGGATTATCCGTTCTGGCCATTGTCTCCGCGATGGATATGACTAACGGTGGGCTCTATGCCAGCCTGATGAACCAGTACGGCACAAAAGAGGAGTCTGGCGCCTTTGTGCTGATGTCTCTGGAGTCCGGTCCGCTGATGACGATGTTGATTCTGGGCTCGGCGGGGTTGGCCTCGTTTGAACCACACCACTTTGTCGGCGCGATCCTGCCTTTCCTGATCGGTTTTGCGCTGGGGAATCTGGACCACGATCTGCGCGATTTCTTCAGCAAGGCCACGCCGGTGCTGATCCCGTTCTTCGGCTTCGCGCTGGGAAATACCATTAACCTGAAGGTGATCCTCGATACCGGTCTGCTGGGTATTGTCCTGGGCGTGGCTGTTATCATTATCACCGGCATTCCGCTGATCATTGCCGATCGCGTAATTGGCGGAGGAAACGGAACGGCGGGTGTAGCCGCCTCTTCAGCCGCCGGGGCCGCCGTGGCGAATCCGGTGATCATTGCCCAGATTAACCCGGCTTTCGAACCGGTTGCGGCCTCGGCAACGGCGCTGGTTGCCGCCAGCGTGATCGTCACCGCCATTCTGGTGCCCATCATCACGGCCCTGTATGCGAAGCGCTTCGGCAATCTCCCCGAGCCGGATACAGAACCGAAAGCGGTAGAGCTTCATCATTAACGCACCGCATAAGCCCCCTCTCCCCACCGGGTGAGGGGTTCAACCAAAAATTTCTTCCACCATCCCATCCACCAGCCGCTTTGCCGAACAGAGTCTCGGCATACCCAGCGCGACCGTTTGCCAGTTTTGGGTTACTGACCAGCTCACCGGGTGGCTGTCCGCCTGACACCAGTCCCCCAGCCAGCCCAGCATATCTTTATGATCGATGCTCCCCGGCGTAGAGGGGGTTGTGAGCCACTGGTGATAAAAATGGCGGGTAGTGGGAGAAGCATTGATCCCCTGCGCCAGATAATTTGCCGCCATGCTGCGCAGGTTATCCTTGAGCATTGCCGCCACGTCCGCATTCGCCAGACGACAGGCATCGCCAAATGCTCCCCAGCGCAGCTCTTCCAGCACAATGTAGCAACGCCCGGCCAGCGACCAGCCATCATAGTGTCCGGCCCGCCAGCGGGTAAAAATCTGCTCGCTATGCTCGCCCGCCTGCACCGTTAACCCACGCTGGGACAACGCCTTTTCTTTATAGGCTGCGCGTTGAAGAAAATGGGAAGAGAGTTCAGCGTACTGCTGAACCAGGCCCGGCGATGGCTGCGTACGCAGAGAGGTTTGCTGGCGCAGGGCAACCAGTTTATCGGCCATACGCGTCAGCGCGAGATGCCCCGGATCCAGCATGCCGGCCAGCTTTTCCGCCAGCCCCAGGCGCAGAGCCGCATTTTCGTTGAGCATTCCCGCCATTGCCCACGGTCGCAGCCGGGTGTGCGTCATGATCTCCTGCGTCAAACGCTCACGAAACTGCAGCTGTTGCGGCCCCAGATGGGTATGACGCGGCGCGTCTACCCCCTGGACCAGATCGACCATAAATTTAGGATGGATACACTCCAGCGTCCGCCCGGGACCGTCCAGTAGCTGTGTTGTCATGGTTGCTCTGCCGCGAAAAGAGTTTGAATATCATCGCGTAACAGTCGGGTATCTTCCTGAATCCACGTCGCAGTCGTGATACTTTGTTTCAACAGCTGGCTGAGCGATCGGGTCGAATGCTCATTTTGCTGACGGACTGCGAGGCTATCACGCAAGCTTTCCTGTAACCCGGCAAGGCATAACGAAAATTCTGCAAAGAACGTTGCCATACCCGCCGTAACAGAGACATCGACCTGCGCGGTTAAAGCTTTACGGATTTGTTCACAAAACTGATCAATATGCTGCATAAACTTGTCATGCAGCTGCGCAATATCAATAACGTATCGCGTGCGCGTCGCCACATAATCTTCCCAGCCCCAGCCGGGATTGTTCAGCCAGCGCGACACCGTTTCCCGTACACTTCCCGCAGCCGATGGCTGGCCTGCCGGACGGGTATCCTCCGCGATGGCATCAGTAAACAGCGCCCGCGTATTGAAGTTCAGCTGATTTGCCTGAAATGCCGGGAAACTGATCCGCGCCCGGAAACCGGCATGGCTGAGCTGCTCTTTAATACGCAGCTCAATGGGCCGCATCGCCTCATTCAGCGAACGCGCCAGCGTAGACTCCAGCTGATCGAAGCGAAGCGCCAGCTCCCGGCTGATTTTCGTCTGTGCGTCCAGCATGACCTGCTCGCAGGCGGAGCGGATGCTGTTCAGTACCGTTTGCGCCTGCCTTTCATCATCCAGCACCAGCTGCGTCAGCGCCTCCGGTGCATCCTGCCGATGATTCAGCGGATCAATACCTGCCAAATCAAGTAGCGTGTGGCTGTTGAAGATATGGCCAATCGCCTGCTGAAGGGCTCCTTTCTGCAACGCCATAAAATCGTCAGTGGCGTGGAGGGCCTGCTCCACTTCGTGTTTGACTTCTTCGCTAGCCACGCGCTGCCGCGTTTGCAGCAGAGCCATATCCTCTTCAAGACGCGTAATATTCAGCTCCAGCGATTCAAAGGCCACCGTCAGGGCCTGATAGCGAAAATCGAGATACTCTCTGGCATTTTGGGCATAGTTGAGCAGCTTATGCGACGCCGAACGCAGCGCAAATAACGACGCATTGGCATAGGCGGCGTAAATCAGTTTGCGGATAGGTTGTTCAAATAACGAATCTTCCCACAACAAATCAGCCGCATGGCGAATATGTTCGATATCGTCCAGGTCTGCCGTACGCCAGCGACGCCCCAGCGCGGCCTCGGCAAAGTCCTGTACCCAGCGCTGTTCCTGGTGATCCGGTAGCTGCCCATGGTTCGCCATCTCATAGCGGGCGCGGTTTGCCAGATAGGCCCACATCGACGAAACAGGGTAAATTTGTCCCGGAGAGATGTTCCCTTTCATTAAGGTCCCGGAGATCATCGCCCTGACCTGCTCTTCATCGTCGCTGTTGCGATCCTTCTGGTCGAATTTATTCACCAGCGCATACAAAGGCACCGATTTTCCCGCTACCGAAATGGCCTGACGAACCTCTTCATCAGAAATCGATTTGAGCTGGGTATAGTCCATCACCGCCAGCACCGCGGAGGCGCGTGACAACTGTTCGGTGAGCATTTTTTGCAGATGGGGCTGCCCGGCTTCATTTGGCCCAGGCGTGTCCAGCAGCGTCAGCTGCCCCAGGTGCGCATCCAGACCCGCAAGATGCACAAACTCCACCTCAATCACCGGTATATGTTCTATCGCCGCGTACTCAGAGAATGGGAAGGCCACGTCCAGCGCCTGAGAGAGCCTCACCAGGTCGTTCAGGCTTTTCAGACAATGAAATATCGGCTGCGCCCCAAGGTGGTGTTTCTCGAAAGCCTCGCCTCTTTCAATTCTCTCCAGCAGCGTATTCATGTCTTTATCGATTTCCAGACGCTGCGCCAGCTTGCCGCGATCGTCATCGCAGAGCTTTTTCTGTAGCAGTTGGATCAAATCATCAATGGGAGAGACATGCGTAAAATGCAGTACCGGCTCTTTCTGGCCCGGCGTATGACGAATAAGGGTCGGGAGCGCCGTCATCGGACGGTTGCGGTTGGGCAATACTTCGGTGCCCACAATCGCATTAATGGTGGTCGATTTCCCCGCCTTCATGGTTCCAACAATAGCCAGCACCATTTCCAGACGGGTTATTTTGCGCAATTCACTATTCAGCATCGCCTGCTGTGCTTCGACACCACGCGCGCTAAAATGCAAAGGTAAAACGTTGTTCTTTTCACCCGTAATGGCCGTCGCGGTACTCTCCAGCATCGCTATCGGCATTGATTTCAAGGTATCAAGGTTTTGCAGGGCGAGTTGTAGCAACCGTTCTGCTTCCTGGCTTAATTCAAAAATTGTCTGTGTGTGCATGATAAAAGCCTTTCCTTAACGCAAATTTATTACTTTTATTAAGCCACCGGGTTTTAATTATGTTTTTCGGCTTATATGATCACGTGTGGAAAACATGTTCACCGAAATATAACTGATTGAAGACAATCAGAAATAAATCGCTATCCTTGCATGGCGTGAAAAGCTTTCCTCCTGACCTGATAGTCAAAAGATAAAAAGCGTAGCCCATTTTTAAGAAACTTCAGGATATATCATCATTATTTACCCACCTAAAAAGAGAGGGAATGGTTCAGCGTCATAACAGATGTACGACGACGAAAACCGGCGATAAATAACAATGTGTCGCTTCACCTTATCCGAAATGGCGGAACGTAGCAATTTGCCGCAATAAAATATTCGATATATTCAGTGTCAATTCTTCCCAACACGTTAATGGCGTTAGCATCGCTTAACCGACTGACAGAAAGTGTCACCCGCCACACGCTTTTCGGTTTTTTTTTATTAAACAATATCACCGACAATCGTGTGGATTTGCGTTATACTTGCCCTCTTTTTCGGCGCTCTGCCGTCATTTTGCTGGCACTTTCCAGCGTGTTAAGCACTTTTTTGAGGATACCCCCGATGCAACTTCCACACTGCCCGAAATGCAATTCTGAATACACCTATGAAGATAATGGCATGTTCATTTGCCCGGAATGCGCCCACGAATGGAACGACGCAGAGCCGTCACAGGATGCTGACGTGCTGATTGTAAAAGATGCTAACGGTAACCTGCTGGCAGATGGCGACAGCGTCACCGTCGTCAAAGACCTGAAGGTTAAAGGCAGCTCTTCCATGCTGAAGATCGGGACCAAAGTGAAGAATATCCGTCTGGTTGAAGGCGATCATAATATCGACTGCAAAATTGACGGTTTTGGTCCAATGAAACTGAAATCTGAGTTTGTGAAAAAGAACTGATTTACCCGCCCGGTGGCGCTTCGCTTACCGGGCACACACCCACTACACTTAATGGGCTTTTCTTACGTGAGGTAAAGATTATGCCGTTAAGTCCCTACATCTCTTTCGCCGGCAACTGTGCAGAGGCAACCGCCTTTTATCAGCAGGCCGTCGGCGCAGAACTCCTCTATAAAATCACCTTCGGCGAAATGCCAAAAAGCGAGAGCAGCGAAGAAGGCTGCCCGTCTGGCATGCAGTTCCCGGACTCCGCTATAGCCCACTCCAATGTTCGCATTGCGGGCAGCGATATCATGATGAGCGATGGCCTGCCGCCGGGCAGTAAGGCGCAGTATGCCGGATTCACGCTGGTTCTCGACACACAGGATGTCAATGAAGGCAAACGCTGGTTCGACAATCTCGCGGATGGCGGAAATATTGAAATGGCCTGGCAGGAGACCTTCTGGGCGCACGGTTTCGGTAAGGTCACCGACAAATACGGCGTGCCGTGGATGATTAACGTCGTTAAGCAGCAACAAAGTTCGTAGGCCGGATAAGCGCAGCGCATCCGGCAACACCCCCGGGTGGCGCTGCGCTGACCGGGTCTGGAAAGATTGTCATCGTTTTCACTTCAACTCTTCAAACTCCCGCAACCTGCACTTAACCCAAATGTCATATTGATGCGCCAGCATGAGGCCACATTTATTGTGAGGCCCAGCATATGCAAACCGTCATCCGCGTCGAGAAACTGAGCAAGACCTTTCATCACAACAAGGCTCTGCACGCCGTTGATCTGACCGTCCAGCAGGGCGACATGGTAGCGCTGCTGGGGCCATCCGGTTCAGGTAAATCCACCCTTCTGCGTCACTTAAGCGGCCTGATTACCGGTGATAGCATCCCGGAAAGCCACGTTGAACTGCTGGGCAACACCGTACAGCGCGCAGGGCGACTGGCGCGGGATATCCGCAAAAGCCGCGCGCAGACAGGCTGCATCTTCCAGCAATTTAATCTGGTAAATCGACTGACGGTGCTGGAGAACGTGCTGATTGGCGCGCTCGGCAGCACCCCATTCTGGCGCACCTGTCTGCGCTGGTTCTCCCCATTACAGAAGCAAGAGGCGTTGCGGGCACTCACCCGCGTAGGCATGGCGCACTTCGCCCATCAGCGCGTCTCCACCCTCTCCGGTGGACAACAGCAGCGCGTGGCCATCGCCCGTGCCCTGATGCAGAAAGCGAAAATCATCCTTGCCGACGAGCCCATCGCCTCGCTGGATCCGGAATCCGCCCGCATCGTGATGGAAACCCTGCATGACATTAACCAGAACGACGGCATCACCGTGGTGGTGACGCTGCATCAGGTGGATTACGCCCTGCGCTACTGCGAGCGCATTGTCGCCCTGCGTCAGGGACATGTGTTCTTTGATGGCGCAAGCCACCAGTTTGATAACGAACGTTTTGACCATCTCTACCGCAGCATTAACCGTGTCGAAGAGAACGCGAAGGCTGCATAACGTCCCCACTACGAGGAATGGAAATGAGCTATAAAACGGTTGCCGCGCTGGCTTTCACCAGCATGTTCAGCATCAGCACCCTGTTAAGCCCTGCGTACGCCGAGGAGCAAGAAAAAGCGCTGAACTTTGGCATTATTTCAACGGAATCACAGCAGAACCTGAAGCCTCAGTGGGAACCCTTCCTGAAAGATATGGAAACCAAACTGGGGATCAAAGTAAACGCCTTCTTCGCCCCGGACTACGCGGGCATCATCCAGGGGATGCGCTTTAACAAAGTGGACATCGCCTGGTATGGCAACCTCTCCGCCATGGAAGCGGTGGATCGTGCAAACGGCCAGGTCTTTGCCCAGACCGTTGCTGCAGATGGCTCTCCGGGTTACTGGAGCGTGCTGATCGTCAACAAAGACAGCCCGATCAATAACCTCAACGATATGCTCGCCAAACGCAAAGAACTGACCTTCGGCAACGGCGATCCAAACTCCACTTCAGGCTTCCTGGTGCCGGGCTATTACGTCTTCGCCAAAAACAATGCCTCTGCCAGCGACTTCAAGCGCACCGTCAATGCCAGTCATGAAACCAACGCCCTGGCCGTGGCCAACAAGCAGGTGGACGTCGCCACCAACAACACCGAAAACCTCGACAAGCTGAAGACCTCCGCACCGGACAAGCTGAAAGAGCTGAAGGTGATCTGGAAATCCCCTCTTATCCCGGGTGACCCGATTGTCTGGCGCAAAAACCTCTCTGAAAGCACCAAGGACAAGGTGTACGACTTCTTTATGACCTACGGCAAAACGCCGGAAGAGAAAGCCGTGCTGACGCGTCTGGGCTGGGCACCGTTCCGCCCGTCGAGCGACCTGCAGCTGGTCCCGATTCGCCAGCTGGCGCTGTTTAAAGAGATGCAGGGCGTGAAGGACAACAAGGGGCTTAAGGACGAGGAGAAGACCAGCAAAGTGGCAGCTATTCAGGCCCAGCTGGAAGACCTGGACCGCCTGACCGCCGCGCTTGGTGCAATGACCAGTGTGAATAAAGCGGTGCAGTAACGCTTTTCTCCCTCTCCCTGTGGGAGAGGGCCGGGGTGAGGGCATCAGCGCGCACATATCCCCCTCACCCTAACCCTCTCCCTCAGGGAGAGGGAACTAAACACAAAGGAGTCAACATGCAAACCATCACCCTTCCACCGCCGAAACGCAGCTGGTTCTCGCTATTTAGCTGGGCCATCCTGCTGGCACTGCTGGTTATCTCCTGGAAGGGCGCGGAGATGGATCCGCTGCTGCTGTTTAAAGACGCCGGTAACATGGCCACCTTCGCTGCCGACTTCTTCCCGCCCGATTTTAGCCAGTGGCAGGACTATCTCGGCGAAATGGCTGTCACCCTGCAAATCGCCGTCTGGGGGACCGCCCTGGCCGTCATCCTCTCCATTCCGTTTGGCCTGATGAGCGCGGAAAACATCGTTCCGTGGTGGATTTATCAGCCGATGCGCCGCCTGATGGACGCCTGCCGCGCCATTAACGAAATGGTGTTCGCGATGCTGTTCGTGGTCGCCGTGGGTCTGGGGCCGTTCGCGGGGGTGATGGCGCTGTTCATCCATACCACCGGCGTGCTCTCCAAGCTGCTTTCCGAAGCCGTGGAAGCCATTGAACCCGGCCCGGTCGAAGGTATTCGCGCCACCGGCGCCAACAAAATTGAAGAGATCCTTTACGGCGTGCTGCCCCAGGTCATGCCGCTGCTGATCTCCTATTCGCTCTACCGCTTCGAATCTAACGTCCGTTCCGCCACCGTCGTCGGCATGGTCGGCGCAGGCGGCATCGGCGTCACCCTGTGGGAGGCGATCCGCGGTTTCCAGTTCCAGCAAACCTGCGCCCTGATGGTACTCATCATCATCACCGTCAGCCTGCTGGATTTCCTCTCTCAACGTTTGCGTAAGCACTTCATCTGAGAAGCGAGGCTTTGATTGGTATGCACTTATCCAGACATCCGACCAGTTATCCTACCCGCTGGCAAGAGATTGCAGCAAAGCTCGAAGTGGAGCTGCGCACCCATTATCGCTGCGGAGACTACCTGCCAGCCGAACAGCAGCTTGCAGACCGCTATGAAGTGAACCGCCACACCCTGCGCCGCGCCATCGATCAGCTGGTTGAGCGCGGATGGGTGCAGCGCCGTCAGGGCGTCGGCGTGCTGGTGCTGATGCGTCCGTTCGACTACCCGCTTAATGCCCAGGTGCGCTTTAGCCAGAACCTGCTGGATCAGGGCAGCCATCCCACCAGCGAAAAACTGCTCTCCGTGCTGCGTCCGGCCTCCAGCCATGTAGCCGATGCGCTGGGTATTCAGGAGGGCGACAACGTTGTGCATCTGCGCACCCTGCGCCGGGTCAATGGCGTGGCAGTCTGCCAGATAGATCACTACTTCAGCGACCTGAGCCTCTGGCCGGTGCTGCAACACTTCTCCAGCGGTTCACTGCATGACTTTTTGCAGGACGCCACGGGTCTTGTGCTCAAACGTACCCAGACGCGTATCAGCGCCCGCCGCGCGCAGGCGAAAGAGAGCAAGGTGCTGGAGATCCCCAACATGGCTCCGCTGCTCTGCGTGCGTACCCTCAACCACCGTGACGGCGAGATCAACGCGACGGAGTACTCCGTCAGCCTGACCCGCGCCGACATGATTGAATTCACCATGGAGCACTGAATGCATTTCGACACCTCCACCCGTCAGCGCTGGATGCGCGCCCTGGCCCGTAGCCAGCCTGCTGCACTGGCGAGCCGCATGAACGCGCTTAACCTGACGCCAGACTATGAAACGCTCCGCGCGCCGGAAATTGGCCTGGTACAGATCCAGGCAAGAATGGGCGGTACCGGGGAGCGCTTTTTCGCCGGTGATGCCGCCCTCACCCGCGCGGTCATTCGTCTGAGCAGCGGTACGCTGGGTTACAGCTACGTGCTCGGTCGCGATAAACCTCACGCCGAGCGCTGCGCGGTGATCGACGCCCTGCTGCAGGAACAACCCCATTTCCAGACCCTGATGGAAACCCTGATTGCCCCGCTGGAAGCCGACCTCGCCGCGCGCACTGCCGCACGTCAGGCGCAAGTCAATACCAGCCGGGTCGACTTCTTTACGCTTGTTCGCGGAGATAACGCATGACGCTTCAACCCGCTTTTACCCTGGCCGTCCAGGATGCCCAACACAGTTTTCGTCGCCTGCTGAAAGCCATGAGCGAGCCAGGCGTGATTGTCTCCCTGCATCAGCTCTCCCAGGGCTGGCTGCCGCTGAACCTGGCGACCACCAGCGTACTGCTGACCCTCGCCGACAACGATACCCCGGTGTGGCTCTCGGGATCTTTATCCAATGACATCGCCAGCCAGAATCTGCGTTTTCACACTAACGCCCCGCTGGTTGAGCAGCCCCGTCAGGCAGTGTTTGCCGTTGCCGATGAGCAAATCAGCCATGAGCAGCTCAATGCCCTGAGTGAAGGCAGCGCGGTGGCACCGGAGACCAGCGCCACGCTGATCCTGCAGGTCGCCAGCCTGAGCGGTGGTCGCATGCTGCGCCTGACCGGAGCGGGGATTGCCGACGAACGCATGGTCGCGCCACAGCTGCCGGAGTGCATTATTCACGAGCTGACCGAACGCCCGCATCCGTTCCCGCTGGGCATTGATCTGATCCTGACCTGCGGCGAGCGCCTGCTGGCGATCCCGCGAACCACCCACGTGGAGGTGTGCTGATGTACGTTGCCGTCAAAGGGGGCGAGAAGGCCATCGCCGCCGCCCATGCGCTGCAGGCGCACAGACGACGGGGTGATGAACAGCTTCCCGAGCTGAGCGTCGCCCAGATTGAGCAGCAGTTAAACCTGGCGGTGGATCGGGTGATGACCGAAGGCGGCGTCGCCGACCGCGAGCTGGCGGCGCTGGCGCTGAAGCAGGCCAGCGGCGACAACGTCGAAGCCATCTTTCTGCTGCGCGCCTGGCGCACCACCGTTCCCCGCCTGGCAGTGAGTGAGCCAGTCAATACGGCAGAAATGCGCCTGGAACGGCGAATTTCCGCCGTTTATAAAGACATTCCCGGCGGCCAGCTCCTTGGCCCTACGTACGACTACACCCACCGCCTGCTGGATTTCACCCTGCTGGCGAACGGCGAAACGCCGCCGCTCAGCACCACGGAGACCGGGCAGGAAGCGTCTCCGCACGTCTTTAGCCTGCTGGCGAAACAGGGCCTGGCAAAGGCCGAAGAAGAGACCGGAGCGCAACCCGACGACATCACCCGCACGCCCCCGGTTTACCCCTGTTCCCGCTCGTCTCGCCTGCAGCAGTTGATGCGCGGCGATGAGGGCTATCTGCTGGCGCTGGCCTATTCAACACAGCGCGGCTACGGGCGTAACCACCCGTTTGCGGCGGAGATCCGCAGCGGCTATCTCGACGTCGAAATCATCCCGGAAGAGCTGGGTTTTGCTGTGAACGTCGGTGAATTGCTGATGACGGAGTGCGAAATGGTCAATGGTTTTGTCGCGCCAGAAGATGACACCCCACACTTCACCCGCGGTTACGGGCTGGTCTTTGGCATGAGCGAGCGTAAAGCCATGGCGATGGCGCTGGTAGACCGCGCCCTGCAGGCGCCGGACTACGGCGAATCCATTTCCGGCCCGGCACAGGACGAAGAGTTCGTGCTGGCCCACGCGGATAATGTCGAGGCGGCGGGCTTTGTTTCGCACCTCAAGCTGCCGCACTACGTTGACTTCCAGGCCGAACTGGAACTGCTGAAACGTCTGCAACGGGAGCGTGAAAATGGCTAACTTAAGCGGCTACAACTTTGCTTATCTGGACGAGCAAACCAAACGCATGATCCGCCGCGCCGTCCTGAAAGCGGTCGCCATTCCCGGCTATCAGGTGCCGTTTGGTGGTCGAGAAATGCCGATGCCCTACGGCTGGGGTACGGGCGGCATTCAGCTTACCGCCAGCATCATCGGTGAGTCAGACGTGCTGAAGGTCATCGACCAGGGAGCCGACGACACCACCAACGCCGTCTCGATTCGCAACTTCTTTAAGCGCGTGACGGGCGTCAACACCACCGAAAAAACCGAAGATGCGACGCTTATCCAGACCCGCCACCGCATTCCCGAAACACCTCTTACGGAAGATCAGATTCTGATTTTCCAGGTGCCGATCCCGGAGCCGCTGCGCTTTATCGAGCCGCGTGAAACCGAAACCCGCACCATGCACGCCCTGGAAGAGTATGGGGTGATGCAGGTGAAGCTGTATGAAGATATCGCCCGCTTCGGCCATATCGCCACCACCTACGCCTATCCGGTGAAAGTCAACGGGCGCTACGTGATGGATCCGTCGCCGATCCCGAAATTCGATAACCCGAAAATGGACATGATGCCTGCCCTGCAGCTGTTCGGTGCCGGGCGCGAAAAGCGCATCTACGCCGTCCCGCCCTACACCCGCGTGGAGAGTCTCGATTTCGATGACCACCCGTTCACGGTGCAGGAGTGGGACGAGCCGTGCGCCATCTGCGGCTCGAAACACAGCTATCTGGATGAAGTGGTGCTGGATGATACGGGCAAACGGATGTTTGTCTGCTCCGACACCGATTACTGCCGCCAACAGAGCGAGGCGAACAGCCAATGAAACCGCTGCTTTCAGTGAACAACCTGACCCACCTTTACGCGCCGGGCAAAGGCTTCAGCGACGTCTCGTTCGAGCTGTGGCCGGGCGAGGTGCTGGGAATTGTCGGTGAATCCGGCTCGGGCAAAACTACCCTGCTGAAGTCCATCTCCGCGCGCCTGGCCCCGCAGAACGGCGAGATTTTGTATGAGGGCGCCTCCCTCTATGGCATGAGCGAGGCTGAACGCCGCCGCCTGCTGCGCACCGAGTGGGGCGTGGTACATCAGCATCCGCTGGACGGGCTGCGTCGTCAGGTCTCGGCGGGAGGCAATATCGGCGAACGGCTGATGGCGACCGGCGCGCGGCACTACGGCAACATCCGGGAAACCGCACAGCGCTGGCTGACCGATGTGGAGATCCCCGCCTCGCGCATCGACGATTTGCCCACCACCTTCTCCGGCGGCATGCAGCAGCGCCTGCAGATCGCCCGTAACCTGGTCACCCACCCGAAGCTGGTGTTTATGGATGAACCCACCGGTGGGCTGGACGTCTCCGTGCAGGCGCGCCTGCTCGACCTGCTGCGCGGTCTGGTGGTGGAGCTGAACCTGGCGGTGGTGATTGTCACCCATGATCTGGGCGTCGCTCGCCTGCTGGCAGACCGTCTGCTGGTAATGAAGCAGGGTCAGGTGGTGGAAAGTGGGTTAACCGACCGCGTGCTCGACGATCCGCTCCATCCTTACACCCAGCTGCTGGTGTCATCCGTGTTGCAGAATTGAGGGCGCCACCCGGCAAAACGAACGCCGTACCTTGTAGGCCGGGTAAGCGAAGCGCCACCCGGCAAGAAAACGCCACGAGGCCAAAATGATCCACGTAGAAAACGTAAGTAAAACCTTTGTGCTCCACCAGCAAAACGGCGTGCGTCTGCCGGTGCTGCAAAATGCCTCTCTGAAGGTGAACAGCGGCGAATGCGTGGTGCTGCACGGCCACTCCGGCAGCGGAAAATCCACCCTGCTGCGCTCCCTGTACGCCAACTATCTGCCGGACGAGGGGCACATTCATATTCGCCATGCCGATAAATGGGTCGACCTGGTTCAGGCCCCCGCGCGTAAGGTGTTGGAAGTCCGCCGCTCGACGATCGGCTGGGTGAGCCAGTTTCTGCGGGTGATCCCGCGGATCTCCGCTCTGGATGTGGTAATGCAGCCGCTGCTGGATCTCGGCGTGCCGCGCGAAACCTGCGCCGCCAAAGCCGCCAGCCTGCTGACGCGCCTCAACGTCCCGGAACGCCTCTGGCATCTTGCCCCGTCGACCTTTTCCGGCGGCGAACAGCAGCGCGTGAATATCGCTCGCGGATTTATCGTCGACTACCCGATTTTACTTCTTGATGAACCCACCGCTTCGCTCGACAGCAAAAACAGCGCGGCAGTGGTGGAACTGATCGAACAGGCCAAAGCGCGCGGCGCGGCGATCGTCGGGATCTTCCACGACGAGAGCGTTCGCAACCGCGTGGCGGACAGGCTGCACCCGATGGGGACAAGCGTATGATTATCAATAACGTCAGGCTGGTGCTGGAAAATGAGGTCATCGACGGCTCGATTGAGATCCGCGACGGCGCGATCCGCGCGTATGCCGAAACCCGAAGCCATTTGCCCGAAGCGATGGACGGCGAAGGCGGCTGGCTGCTGCCAGGGCTGATTGAGCTGCACACCGATAATCTGGATAAATTCTTCACCCCACGGCCGAAGGTGGACTGGCCCGCCCATTCGGCGATGAGCAGCCACGACGCGCTGATGGTTGCCAGCGGCATCACCACCGTGCTGGATGCGGTGGCGATTGGTGACGTACGCGACGGCGGCGATCGGCTGGAGAATCTGGAAAAGATGATCAACGCCGTGGAAGAGACGCAAAAGCGCGGTCTTAACCGCGCCGAACATCGCCTGCACCTGCGCTGCGAGTTGCCGCATCACACCACCCTGCCGCTGTTTGAAAAGCTGGTAGACCGCGAGCCAGTGTCGCTGGTCTCGTTGATGGACCACTCGCCGGGGCAGCGCCAGTTCGCCAGCCTCGAAAAATACCGCGAGTATTACCAGGGCAAATATTCTCTTAACGATGTGGAGATGGCGCGCTACGAGGAAGAGCAGCTGGCGCTGGCGGCACAGTGGTCACAGCCGAACCGTGTTTCGATTGCCGCAATGTGCCGGGACCGTAACATCGCGCTGGCCAGCCATGATGATGCCACGCACGATCATGTCCGCGAATCCCACCAGCTTGGCAGCGTGATCGCTGAATTTCCTACCACGTTTGAGGCGGCAGAAGCCTCCCGCGCACACGGCATGAACGTGCTGATGGGGGCACCGAATATTGTGCGCGGCGGCTCACATTCCGGCAACGTGGCGGCAAGCAAACTCGCCTCGCTCGGTCTGCTGGATATCCTCTCTTCCGACTACTACCCCGCCAGCCTGCTGGACGCCGCCTTCCGCGTCGCGGATGACGACAGCAACTGCTTCACGCTGTCGCAGGCGATTCGCCTGGTAACGAAGAACCCGGCATCGGCGCTTAATCTTCACGACCGGGGCGAGATAGCCGAAGGAAAACGGGCGGATCTGGTGCTGGCCCACCGTAAGGGCGAGCACATCCATATCGACCACGTCTGGCGTCAGGGAAAACGGGTGTTCTGATGGGAAAAGTCATCTGGTTAATGGGGCCCTCCGGCTCCGGGAAGGACAGCCTGCTGTCTGCCTTACGGCAGCGGGAACACCCGCAGCTGCTGGTCGCACATCGCTATATTACCCGGGCGGCGAATGCCGGTAGTGAAAACCATATCGCCCTGAGCGAACAGGAATTTTTCACTCGCGCCGGGCAGAATCTGCTGGCGCTCAGCTGGCACGCCAACGGCTACTACTACGGGATCGGCATTGAGATCGACCTGTGGCTACACGCGGGTTTTGACGTGCTGGTCAACGGCTCCCGTGCGCATCTGCCCCAGGCACGCGCCCGGTATGCCTCGGCGCTGCTGCCGGTCTGTCTGCAGGTTTCGCCGGATGTCCTGCGCAGCCGCCTGCAAAGCCGCGGACGCGAAAGCGAAAAAGAGATCGCGCAGCGACTCGAACGCGCAGCGCGCTATACCCCGGCGGATTGCCACATCCTCAACAACGACGGAAGTTTGCTACAGTCAGTCGATAACGTTTTATCGCTTATCCGTCAGAAGGAGAAACAGCATGCCTGACTGCACGCTTCGCCCCGCCACCGCCGATGATGCGCAAATCGTTTACGCGCTGATCTGCGAGTTAAAACAGACCGAATTTGATCATCAGGCGTTCCACACCGGGTATCTGGCCAATCTGCAGGACCACAATATGCGTTATCAGCTGGCAGAGCTGAATGGACAGGTAGTGGGTATGATTGGCCTGCATATGCAGTTTCACCTGCACCACGCCAGATGGATCGGCGAAATCCAGGAGCTGGTGGTGATGCCCGAGGCGCGTGGTCTTAAAGTGGGGAGCCAACTGCTGGCATGGGCAGAGGACACCGCGCGGCAGGCGGGCGCGGAGCTGACGGAGCTCTCCACCAGCGTCCGGCGGCTGGACGCCCACCGTTTTTATGTTCGTGAAGGGTATACGCAGAGCCATTTTCGTTTCACCAAACCGTTGTAGAGGTGCACGATGAGTCTGACCATCACGTTAACGGGCACCGGCAGTGCCCAGCTGGTCCCGGTGTTTGGCTGCGATTGCGCGGCATGCCGCCGGGCACGTCTGCAGGAGAATTATCGTCGTCGGCCCTGTAGCGCGGCCGTCAAATTCAATGATGTGGTGACGCTACTGGACGCGGGTATTCCGCACCTGATGGACGACTGGCCAGCCGGCAGCTTTCAGCAGTTTTTGCTGACCCACTACCATATGGATCACGTTCAGGGGCTGTTTCCCCTGCGCTGGGGCGTTGGCGCGACGATCCCCGTTTACGGCCCGCCGGATGAAGCCGGATGTGACGATCTCTTCAAACACCCGGGCATTCTGGATTTCAGCCATACGCTGGAGCCGTTTGTGATGTTTGAGCTGCAGGGCCTGCGGGTGACGCCGCTGCCGCTCAACCACTCGAAGCTTACCTTTGGTTATCTGCTGGAGTCCGCCCACAGCCGCGTGGCGTGGCTTTCTGATACTGCCGGATTGCCGGAGAAAACGGTGAAATTTCTGCTTAACAACCAGCCGCAGGCGATGATCATCGACTGTAGCCATGAACCGCGCCCGCAGACGCCGCGCAACCATTGCGATTTAAACACCGTGGTGGCACTGAACGAGGTGATTGGCTGCCCGCAGGTTATCCTGACCCATATCAGCCATCAGTTTGACGTGTGGATGATGGATAACCCGTTGCCGGACGGCATCGAAGCGGGATATGACGGCATGGTGTTGGTACTGGATTAGGTTTTCTCCCTCTACCGTGGGAGAGGGTTGAGGTGAGGGCAACAGGCCGCACTTAACCGCGATCGTAATCGTCTTCTAACCGCCGCTCATCCTCTTCCAGGCGTCGTCTGTCGTCATCAAGCTGGCGCTGGCGCTCGTCTAAACGGCGGCGTCTGTCTTCAAGCTGCCGACGGCGGTCGTCATACTGACGGCTATCAATGCGACGGTCATCGTCATAACGATCGTCATCATCGTTGCTGCGGCTGCTGCCGGGGTTATAGGCATCGTTGATCGCCTGCTGAATGTTGCCAATGGCATCATCAATCACATCGGCATGCGCCAGTTGGCTGGAGAGTGACAGCAGACCAAATAACAGAGCGGTAGAGTAACGTTTCATAAGGCCAGACTCGCAGGTGAACTGGCCTTACGGTAATTAACCGCAAACGGGAGAGGTAGCGGAGGAATCTCAAATTCTGTTGTTAAGAGTACTCATCAGGCCTCAGGCATCTCCATTGAGCGGATCACAAAAAAGTCCTGCGAGATACCCGCTCCTTTTTCAACGGTTTGCAGGTCGTGTACAAACCATGCGTACATTTCAGGTGGGGCAGTGTCGATTGGGAGCGGCTGGGGTTTACCGAGATTTGCCGCGTGAAAGTAGTCGAGAAAACGCTTCGCACGCCACAGCGCGGGCCCATACACGTTCGGAACGATATCCCGGCGTCTGTCCATGGGGTTCTGTTCCATACTGTTTCGCATTCTTATTGCGGCATCCTTTACATCATCAAGCCAGCCCCAGTTTTGCTGTAACACAGACAATTCACTGGCGTACTGCCCTGCGGTCTCTTTCGCCTTCTGCGTGATGCCCGCAAACCCTGCCGATGCGCCAGCTGAGGCCAGCGTATCGCCGCGCTGCTTTTCGTATTTCATGCATTCCGTGCGGTACTGATAGTACTGACGACCCAGCCAGTCGATATAGCTGTCCAGATGACGGTTCTGACATGCTGTGTTTAATGCGGTAAAGGGCAGTGCACTCTGGTACGCCTTTGCCCACTGCAGGACGGACTGGTTTTTAACGTTGTCCTGGACGATGAAATAGCTGGCTACAGTTTCGGAGTAAGATTTCAGACTTTGAAAATCAGGGAAAGGCACGCCCGCCATGGTCGCCTCACGGTACATCCTGTGCAGCGCCACGCGGCAGAGTTCCGCACTGGGTTTCTGTTCGTCCGGTTTCAGGCCACCGCCAATATCCTCCGCGCAACCTGGATAGAGTTCTTCCTTATGCGCCGGGTTATTACCGGTGCGGTACAGGCAGCGCCAGACGCGGGTTTCATGGGCTGCGACCAGATGCAGACTTTTCTTTACCGCCTTCGGCAGAGGGGTGTCCTGGTCGATGGATTTATCCCCCAGCAATACGCTGATGCCTTTGATTGGCCCGCCAAACGCAGAGATAAAGTAATCCACACCGTTGTTGTTGCTGGCCGATGTGCGTCGCGAGCAGTCAAACAGGCCGGTAAAGACGATATCGACGGGTATGCCCTGATAAGTGTATTTATCTCCCTCTTTCTTACAGATGTCTTTCAGCAGACTGTCGAGGAATTTCCGTGCCAGGGTAGCGCCGAGATCGAAGCCGAAAAGGGAGACAGAAATGAGTTTAATGGGCACCGGGCTGGCTGATTTTGCTCTGTCATAAAATCGCTCGAAGCGAATTTTCGCCGAGGCGATACGAGTATCAACGCCTGTGACCAGCATATCTGCAACAGCAGGATTGTCACGGAGCCAGGGAGTGGCTTCAATACTGGCTTTTTTGAGTACATTTGTTGCTATATTCTTTCCCAGTTTTTTCCACTCTGCGGGCTTAAGTAGCTTTGCCCCTTCATTTTTCAGAATCTCATACCAGTTTCCGCCTTTAAGTAACTGCCCGCCTGTTTCTTTCGCCATTTCCGCGGGCTGAGATTTGAGATCATCCTGCACATTACTTTTGGTACCATCTATTAATGCAATTAGTTTGGTAGAAAGATCGTCGTTAAAGGGTGTGCCAAGGCCTGATATGTAGAATTTTGAAAAACAATCTTCACTCGAATTTTGTAGCTCATCAGGAAAAGCTCTGAACAGACGAGCGATATTGCTTAGCCGTTGCTCTGGTGCATCCTGTTCAATATTTCGGTGAATACCATCGAAAAAGAATCCCACATGCCAGATGCGTGTACAATTGTGCATGCCGTAATCTTCAGACTGCTGGGCCCGATTTGCTGCGGCTATAAGGCTTTCAATATCCATTAGTTATTTTCCATTTTATTTGTATGCGCTCTGTCCGGGCGCTTTTCATAAGGCGACCATGCATTATCACTCCATCCCAACAGGACTTTATCGCCCGGCAGAAAATGAACGTGTAAATCATTCTCCCCTTTCTTTCTTACTGGCATGGGCATTTCTGTACGACGAGTTTCCAGACGCATACCTTTGAGATACTGAGCATGGGTTATATCAAGCGTCCAGATCACTTCAGCCTTATCCCCACTGATGCTGCCACAGCAGGTTGCCCCCCCCCCGCCATGCGCAAAGGCATTAGCCCCCGCCACACCATTCACGCTAAATCCTAAAACAGGCCTGTCGAGTTCATTGTGAATAATCAGCGTTACCGGCCCCGAAGGCGGCCCCCAGACAGCGGCCCATACCGACCAGCCAAGGTAAATCACCACCGGCAGTAACAGTGATCCCCAGAGCCATTTTCCCCAGCGGGCATAACCCCGGTTAACCGCACCGTCTATTTTCTCGAACGCGTTAAAAAATCCCATTTTAATCCCTTAAAATCAGTGCATATTCTGACGCTGCTTTTCTGCCGCCTGTGCGGCAATATTTTCAGCGGACGGGCTGTTAAAACCCGTGCTCCACCATAAATAGACGTTGTCATCGGGCAAGAAATAGACATGGAGATAGTTTTCACCCCACTCACGTTTTGGCAAAGGAAGTGTTAACCTGCGGGTCTCTTTACGTAGCCCTGCATCGTATTGGGCTCTTGTGGTACTGAGTGTCCAGATTACTTCAGCCTTATCCCCGGTAATGCTTCCGCAGCATGTGGAGCCTCCTCCCCCATAAGCAAATGCATTTGACCCCGCTACCCCGTTTACGCTAAACCCCAGAACAGGCCTGTCAATTTCACTGTGAATAATCAGCGTTACCGGCCCTGATGGCGATCCCCAGACCGCCGCCCACACCGACCAGCCTAAATAAATCACCACCGGCAGTAACAGCGCACCCCAGATCCATCTTCCCCAGCGGGCATAACCCCGGTTAACTGCACCATCTATTTTCTTATACGTTCTGAAGAATCCCATTATGTATTTTCATCCCTGAGAGTGAGCATGATTGAATAACACATATTCCAGCGATACTTTTCTCTGAACCACTTTTTCGAGTGCAGCCTGAACAGCCTCTGATTCCAGGTTCTTTTTTCCGCCATTAAGATAATAAAGAGCATAAAGTTTTTGCTCTGTACCCGCTTTCATTTTCGCTTCGCTGGCCTTATTCAGTGCTTTTATCACCATGTCACGTTGAACACAGGCCGGAAAATGCTGGCTGGATGGCATTTTCTGCCACGCGGCTAATACTACGGCGACAGCAGGTCTATCCGTGATGTGTTGCCATTCTTCATGATTTAACCGTATGGCACTGTCTCTGGCATTGATTACCTTTGAAGCGGGAATGGGTATCTGCCGCCATTCATTTTCACCTGGCACCCACCACTGAGAAATCTCCCTGAATAATAGGCTATGCCACTCACGTTCGTTCAGGCCCGCCAGCAGACGAATGACATCGTGCATATAAAAACGCACTAAAGTCGCTGCTCCTTCCGGAGAAATCATTGTGCAGGCCGCAGAAAGCTGAACGGCTAACGCCCCTGCGGATCGTGAAGAGGCGATAACAGCAGTTAACCCCGGCGTCGAGGTAATACGAGCCGTTAACTCATCTTTATCCTTTATCGCAAACAACCAGGGGCCATAATCTCTGACTTCGGTAAGCTGTGGATGAAGATACAACGAATACATAACCGCTGCGTTTTCGTTATAAAAAGCCTGAAAAGCTTCCGTTGTTTGCGCCCCACCTTCCAGCAACAGAAATAAATGTGCTTTTTTCGATTCCGTTAACGCCTGGATCATATTTGTGGCATTCATTTTCTACGCTTCCTGGACAATAGCGTCATTGGCTTTGATGGCATTGAGGAGGCACTCGATGCAAATCGTTCCGCTAAGCGGTGGATACTGACCGAGAAGCAATGGAATGGGTAATGGCATTGTTGCTGGGGCCGCCGCCATCGTCCGCTTCGTCCGCCGCAGGTACGTCCCCAGGGTGCCGTACTCAATCTTCCCCGCCTCCAGCCGCAGGTAGCTCCCGCCGCCAATCAGCGTGATGCGTTTCTTCCCGGCAAACGAGATGTCACTCGCCGAGCTCATCGTCAGCTTCTGCTCTGCAAACAGCGCCATTTTCCCGTTCTGCGCCTGTACCTCCACCTCGCCTTCGCTGGCTTTCAGGCTCAGCTGGCCCGTTCTGGCGAACAGCCCGAGCTTTTCTCCCGCCAGCGCCGTCATGTTGCCCGTGACGCCGGTGCTGATATCACCTCCGGCGTTAATGGCAACATTC
>NZ_JAQZRK010000048.1:0-26311 GCF_028737495.1 Enterobacter cloacae complex sp. 2022EL-00981 | reverse complement strand
TGACCGGTACCATCGAACTGCCAGAAGGCGTAGAGATGGTAATGCCAGGCGACAACATCAAGATGGTTGTGACTCTGATCCACCCAATCGCGATGGACGACGGTCTGCGTTTCGCAATCCGTGAAGGCGGCCGTACCGTTGGCGCGGGCGTTGTTGCTAAAGTTCTGGGCTAATTAATTATCCCTGAATAAAAAAAGGACGCTTCGGCGTCCTTTTTTGTTTTCTTAGCGTGTGTACTTGTCACAAATTTTCGCATTTTTTGTTTGCTCCCGCCCCGTATACTGGCGTTTGTGCTATTGTAATCATAACCATTCTCACTTACACTTTGCGCATATTTTGAACGGGAGTCTTTATGTACGTTTGTTTATGTAATGGTGTGAGTGACAAAAAAATACGTCAGGCCGTTCGCCAGTTTCAGCCACAGTCCTTCCAGCAACTTCGCAAGTTTGTTCCAGTGGGAAATCAATGCGGTAAATGCGTACGCGCAGCGCGTGAAATCATGCAGGATGAACTGATGCAGATCCCGGAATACAAAGAGATCGCGTAAGCGCCCATCTTTTTTTTGACATCCCTGTAGCCCGATCTACGCTTCAATGAGTGGAAGCGGAGGGACTATATAATGAAAGGTGATGTTAAAATCATAAGTTATCTCAATAAATTATTGGGAAATGAGCTTGTCGCAATCAATCAGTATTTTCTCCATGCGAGAATGTTTAAAAACTGGGGCCTCATGCGCCTCAACGACGTTGAGTATCACGAATCCATAGATGAGATGAAACATGCCGATAAATATATCGAGCGTATTTTATTTCTCGAAGGCATCCCTAACCTGCAGGACCTCGGTAAACTCGGCATCGGTGAAGATGTTGAAGAGATGCTGCGATCCGATCTCAGACTTGAACTTGAAGGCGCAAAAGACCTTCGCGAAGCTATTGCCTACGCAGACAGCGTCCATGACTACGTTAGCCGCGATATGATGATCCAGATTCTGGCCGATGAAGAAGGGCATATCGACTGGCTGGAAACCGAGCTGGATCTCATTGGCAAAATTGGCCTGCAAAACTATCTCCAGTCGCAGATTAAAGTGGAAGATTAACCAGCGTCTGCCAACCTACACATAAACCCGCTGCCGCCAGAAATGGCCCAAAAGGCAGTGGGTTTTTTAATGTCCGTCTGGCAGGGTTGAACAACGAAGTCATAAGAAAGTAGAGCAGCGCCAATAGTGCGGCAACCAGTGCCAGTTCGGGCAACACGCACCAACCATGCCATGCACCGAGTGCCGAAAGATACTTCACATCGCCATAGCCCATCCCTTCACGGCGAAATATAAGCCGATAACCCCAGTAGATCATGGCAAAGCCGACATACCCTGCCATCGCCCCGACCACTGCGCCAGGCAGAAAATCAGGGTGAAGACAGAGTTGATAGAGCAAACCAGCCCATAACAGGGGACAGAGGTATTTATCAGGGAGAATGCCTGAGCGAATATCTTCACGCACCAGTAAACCTGAGAGAACAAAATAGATGAGCAGGAAGGGGAGGAGAGTAAGCATGAACGAAACCTCAAGGTGAATTTCAGCGAATACTCTTCACACCACGAATGCCTGGCAATAGCCAAAAAATGTAATTGCGTAGTGGTTTCATAAGAACAGAAGAAAGGGGACGGATTGCAGAAAAAAGTGCGAGGCCTTACGTAAGGTACACCATTAGCGCTTAAATTCTAAACGGCACTTGCGTCTTGCCCAGATTTACGTATAATGCGCGGGCTTGTCGTAATTGACGGCGGGTTCAATCTGAACCGGAGTGACTCATTTTGTTACTCAACAATGCTCCCAATTGGGGAGCTACGTAAGAACGGTTACACTCTCCCATCAATCGTAATGGGTTTGAGGAGTAATCATTTTCGTTTATAAAATAATTGGAGCTCTGGTCTCATGCAGAACCAAAGAATCCGTATCCGCCTTAAAGCGTTTGATCATCGTCTGATCGATCAATCAACCGCGGAAATCGTCGAGACTGCTAAGCGCACTGGTGCGCAAGTCCGTGGTCCGATCCCGCTGCCGACCCGCAAAGAGCGCTTCACCGTTTTGATCTCCCCGCACGTTAACAAAGACGCGCGTGATCAGTACGAAATCCGCACTCACAAGCGTCTGGTTGACATCGTTGAGCCAACTGAGAAAACCGTTGATGCTCTGATGCGTCTGGATCTGGCTGCCGGTGTAGACGTGCAGATCAGCCTGGGTTAATCAGGTCATCGAGCGATTGAGAGGTTGAAACAATGATTGGTTTAGTCGGTAAAAAAGTGGGTATGACCCGCATCTTCACTGAAGATGGCGTTTCTATCCCAGTAACCGTAATCGAAGTTGAAGCAAACCGCGTTACTCAGGTTAAAGATCTGGCTAACGATGGCTACCGCGCTATTCAGGTTACCACTGGTGCTAAAAAAGCTAACCGTGTAACCAAACCAGAAGCGGGTCACTTCGCTAAAGCTGGCGTTGAAGCTGGCCGTGGTCTGTGGGAATTCCGTCTTGCTGAAGGCGAAGAGTTCACCGTAGGTCAGGACATTAGCGTTGAGCTGTTTGCTGACGTTAAAAAAGTTGACGTAACCGGTACCTCTAAAGGTAAAGGTTTTGCTGGTACCGTTAAGCGCTGGAACTTCCGTACCCAGGACGCTACTCACGGTAACTCCTTGTCTCACCGCGTTCCGGGTTCTATCGGTCAGAACCAGACTCCGGGCAAAGTGTTCAAAGGCAAGAAAATGGCAGGTCAGCTGGGCAACGAACGTGTAACTGTTCAGAGCCTGGACGTAGTACGTGTTGACGCTGAGCGCAACCTGCTGCTGGTTAAAGGTGCGGTCCCGGGTGCAACCGGTAGCGACCTGATCGTTAAACCAGCTGTGAAGGCGTAAGGGGATAGCAATGGAATTAGTATTGAAAGACGCGCAGAGCGCGCTGACTGTTTCCGAAACTACCTTCGGTCGTGATTTCAACGAAGCGCTGGTTCACCAGGTTGTTGTTGCTTATGCAGCTGGTGCTCGTCAGGGTACTCGTGCTCAGAAGACTCGTGCTGAAGTAACTGGTTCTGGCAAAAAGCCATGGCGCCAGAAAGGTACCGGCCGTGCGCGTTCAGGTTCTATCAAGAGCCCGATCTGGCGTTCAGGTGGCGTGACCTTCGCTGCGCGTCCACAGGACCACAGTCAAAAAGTTAACAAAAAGATGTACCGCGGCGCGCTGAAAAGCATCCTGTCCGAACTGGTACGTCAGGATCGTCTGATCGTTGTCGAGAAGTTCTCTGTAGAAGCGCCTAAAACTAAGCTGCTGGCACAGAAACTGAAAGACATGGCTCTGGAAGATGTGCTGATCATCACCGGTGAGCTGGACGAGAACCTGTTCCTGGCCGCGCGCAACCTGCACAAGGTTGACGTACGCGACGCGACTGGTATCGACCCGGTTAGCCTGATCGCCTTCGACAAAGTCGTAATGACTGCTGATGCTGTTAAGCAAGTTGAGGAGATGCTGGCATGATTCGTGAAGAACGTCTGCTGAAGGTGCTGCGCGCACCGCACGTTTCTGAAAAAGCGTCTACTGCGATGGAAAAAACAAACACCATCGTTCTCAAAGTTGCTAAAGACGCGACCAAAGCAGAGATCAAAGCTGCTGTGCAGAAACTGTTTGAAGTCGAAGTCGAAGTCGTTAACACCCTGGTAGTTAAAGGGAAAGTTAAACGTCACGGACAGCGTATCGGTCGTCGTAGCGACTGGAAAAAAGCTTACGTCACCCTGAAAGAAGGCCAGAACCTGGACTTCGTTGGCGGCGCTGAGTAAGTCGGAGGAGTAATACAATGGCAGTTGTTAAATGTAAACCGACATCTCCGGGTCGTCGCCACGTAGTTAAAGTGGTTAACCCTGAGCTGCACAAGGGCAAACCTTTTGCTCCGTTGCTGGAAAAAAACAGCAAATCCGGTGGTCGTAACAACAATGGCCGTATCACCACTCGTCACATCGGTGGTGGCCACAAGCAGGCTTATCGTATTGTTGACTTCAAACGCAACAAAGACGGTATCCCAGCAGTTGTTGAGCGTCTTGAGTACGATCCGAACCGTTCCGCGAACATCGCGCTGGTTCTGTACAAAGATGGCGAACGCCGTTACATCCTGGCCCCTAAAGGCCTGAAAGCTGGCGACCAGATTCAGTCTGGCGTTGATGCTGCAATCAAAGCAGGCAACACCCTGCCGATGCGCAATATCCCGGTTGGTTCTACCGTTCATAACGTAGAAATGAAACCAGGTAAAGGCGGTCAGCTGGCGCGTTCCGCGGGTACTTACGTTCAGATCGTTGCGCGTGACGGTGCTTATGTCACCCTGCGTCTGCGTTCTGGTGAAATGCGTAAAGTCGAAGCAGACTGCCGCGCTACTCTGGGCGAAGTTGGCAATGCTGAGCATATGCTGCGCGTTCTGGGTAAAGCTGGTGCTGCACGCTGGCGTGGTGTTCGTCCTACCGTTCGCGGTACTGCGATGAACCCAGTAGACCACCCACATGGTGGTGGTGAAGGTCGTAACTTTGGTAAGCACCCGGTAACTCCGTGGGGCGTTCAGACCAAAGGTAAGAAGACCCGCAGCAACAAGCGTACTGATAAATTTATCGTACGTCGCCGTAGCAAATAATTTTAGAGGATAAGCCATGCCACGTTCTCTCAAGAAAGGTCCTTTTATTGACCTGCACTTGCTGAAGAAGGTAGAGAAAGCGGTGGAAAGCGGAGACAAGAAGCCCCTGCGCACTTGGTCCCGTCGTTCAACGATCTTTCCTAACATGATCGGTTTGACCATCGCTGTCCATAATGGTCGTCAGCACGTTCCAGTCTTTGTTACCGACGAAATGGTTGGTCACAAACTGGGTGAATTCGCACCGACTCGTACTTATCGCGGCCACGCTGCTGATAAAAAAGCGAAGAAGAAATAAGGTAGGAGGAAGAGATGGAAACTTTAGCTCAACATCGCCATGCTCGTTCTTCTGCACAGAAGGTTCGCCTTGTTGCTGACCTGATTCGCGGTAAGAAAGTGTCGCAGGCCCTGGACATCCTGACCTATACCAACAAGAAAGCTGCGGTATTGGTCAAGAAAGTACTGGAATCTGCCATTGCTAACGCTGAACACAACGATGGCGCTGACATCGACGATCTGAAAGTCGCGAAAATTTTCGTAGATGAAGGCCCAAGCATGAAGCGCATTATGCCGCGTGCGAAAGGTCGTGCAGATCGCATCCTGAAGCGCACCAGCCACATTACTGTGGTTGTGTCCGATCGCTGAGACTCTGGAGACTAGCAATGGGTCAGAAAGTACATCCTAATGGTATTCGCCTGGGTATTGTAAAACCATGGAACTCTACCTGGTTTGCGAACACCAAAGAATTCGCTGACAACCTGGACAGCGATTTTAAAGTACGTCAGTACCTGACGAAGGAACTGGCTAAAGCGTCTGTATCTCGTATCGTTATCGAGCGTCCAGCTAAGAGCATCCGTGTGACTATTCACACTGCTCGTCCTGGCATCGTTATCGGTAAGAAAGGCGAAGACGTAGAAAAACTGCGCAAGGTCGTAGCGGATATCGCTGGCGTTCCTGCACAGATCAATATCGCTGAAGTTCGTAAGCCTGAACTGGACGCTAAATTGGTTGCTGACAGCATCACTTCTCAGCTGGAACGTCGTGTTATGTTCCGTCGTGCTATGAAGCGTGCTGTACAGAACGCAATGCGTCTGGGCGCTAAAGGTATCAAAGTTGAAGTTAGCGGCCGTCTGGGCGGCGCGGAAATCGCACGTACCGAATGGTACCGTGAAGGTCGCGTACCGCTGCACACTCTGCGTGCTGACATCGACTACAACACCTCTGAAGCGCACACCACTTACGGTGTAATCGGCGTTAAGGTATGGATCTTCAAAGGTGAGATCCTGGGTGGTATGGCTGCTGTTGAACAACCGGAAAAACCGGCTGCTCAACCTAAAAAGCAGCAGCGTAAAGGCCGTAAATAAGGAGCGTCGCTGATGTTACAACCAAAGCGTACAAAATTCCGTAAAGTGCACAAAGGCCGCAACCGTGGTCTGGCGCAGGGTACGGATGTTAGCTTCGGCACTTTCGGTCTGAAAGCTGTTGGCCGTGGTCGTCTGACTGCACGTCAGATCGAAGCAGCACGTCGTGCAATGACCCGTGCAGTTAAGCGTCAAGGTAAGATCTGGATCCGTGTATTCCCGGACAAACCGATCACCGAGAAGCCGCTGGAAGTTCGTATGGGTAAAGGTAAAGGTAACGTGGAGTACTGGGTTGCCTTGATCCAACCGGGCAAAGTCCTGTATGAAATGGACGGTGTTCCGGAAGAGCTGGCCCGTGAAGCCTTCGGCCTGGCAGCAGCGAAACTGCCTATCAAAACCACCTTTGTAACTAAGACGGTGATGTAATGAAAGCAAAAGAGCTGCGTGAAAAGAGCGTTGAAGAGCTGAACGCTGAGCTGCTGAACCTGCTGCGCGAGCAGTTCAACCTGCGTATGCAGGCTGCAAGTGGCCAGCTGCAACAGACCCACCTGCTGAAGCAAGTGCGTCGCAATGTTGCACGCGTTAAGACTTTACTGACTGAGAAGGCGGGTGCGTAATGACCGATAAAATCCGTACTCTGCAAGGTCGTGTTGTTAGCGACAAAATGGAGAAATCCATCGTTGTTGCTATCGAACGCATTGTGAAACACCCGATCTACGGTAAATTCATCAAGCGTACGACCAAACTGCACGTACATGACGAGAACAACGAATGTGGTATCGGCGACAAGGTTGAAATCCGTGAATGCCGTCCACTGTCCAAGACTAAGTCCTGGACGCTGGTTCGCGTTGTAGAGAAAGCGGTTCTGTAATACAGTACCCGTTCTCGATACGAATAAACGGCTCAGCGATGAGCCGTTTATTTTTTCTACCCATATTGCAGAAGCGGTGTTATAATGCCGCGCCCTCGATATGGGGCTTTTTAACGGCTCTGATTTTAGAGTCTCAGGTAGTAGTTGACATTAGCGGAGCACTAAAATGATCCAAGAACAGACTATGCTGAACGTCGCCGACAACTCCGGTGCACGTCGCGTAATGTGTATCAAGGTTCTGGGTGGCTCGCACCGTCGCTACGCAGGCGTAGGCGACATCATCAAGATCACCATCAAAGAAGCAATTCCACGTGGTAAGGTCAAAAAAGGTGATGTGCTGAAAGCGGTAGTGGTGCGCACCAAGAAGGGTGTTCGTCGCCCTGACGGTTCTGTCATTCGCTTCGATGGTAATGCATGCGTTATTTTGAACAATAACAGCGAGCAGCCAATCGGCACGCGTATCTTTGGGCCGGTAACTCGTGAACTTCGTACTGAGAAGTTCATGAAAATTATCTCTCTGGCACCAGAAGTACTCTAAGGAGCGAATCATGGCAGCGAAAATCCGTCGTGATGACGAAGTTATCGTGTTAACCGGTAAAGATAAAGGTAAACGCGGTAAAGTAAAAAATGTCCTGTCTTCCGGCAAGGTCATTGTTGAAGGTATCAACCTGGTTAAGAAACATCAGAAGCCGGTTCCGGCCCTGAACCAACCAGGCGGCATCGTTGAAAAAGAAGCTGCTATTCAGGTTTCTAACGTTGCAATCTTCAATGCGGCAACCGGCAAGGCTGACCGTGTAGGCTTTAGATTCGAAGACGGCAAAAAAGTCCGTTTCTTCAAGTCTAACAGCGAAACTATCAAGTAATTTGGAGTAGTACGATGGCGAAACTGCATGATTACTACAAAGACGAAGTAGTTAAGAAACTCATGACTGAGTTTAACTACAATTCTGTCATGCAAGTCCCTCGGGTCGAGAAGATCACCCTGAACATGGGTGTTGGTGAAGCGATCGCTGACAAGAAACTGCTGGATAACGCAGCAGCTGACCTGACAGCAATCTCCGGTCAAAAACCGCTGATCACCAAAGCACGCAAATCAGTTGCAGGCTTCAAAATCCGTCAGGGCTATCCGATCGGCTGTAAAGTAACTCTGCGTGGCGAACGCATGTGGGAGTTCTTTGAGCGCCTGATCACTATTGCTGTACCTCGTATCCGTGACTTCCGTGGCCTGTCCGCTAAGTCATTCGACGGTCGTGGTAACTACAGCATGGGTGTCCGTGAGCAGATCATCTTCCCAGAAATCGACTACGATAAAGTCGACCGCGTGCGTGGTTTGGATATTACCATTACCACTACTGCGAAATCTGACGAAGAAGGCCGTGCTCTGCTGGCTGCCTTTGACTTCCCGTTCCGCAAGTAAGGTAGGGTTACTGAATGGCTAAGCAATCAATGAAAGCACGCGAAGTAAAACGCGTAGCTTTAGCTGATAAATTCTTCGCTAAACGCGCTGAACTGAAAGCGATCATCTCTGATGTGAACGCTTCCGACGAAGATCGTTGGAACGCAGTTCTCAAGCTGCAAACTCTGCCGCGTGATTCCAGCCCGTCTCGTCAGCGTAACCGCTGCCGTCAAACAGGTCGTCCACATGGTTATGTGGGCAAGTTCGGGTTGAGCCGTATTAAGCTGCGTGAAGCCGCCATGCGCGGTGAAGTGCCAGGCTTGAAAAAGGCTAGCTGGTAATTGTCACCAATTGAATCACGGGAGTAAAGACAGATGAGCATGCAAGATCCGATCGCGGATATGCTGACCCGTATCCGTAACGGTCAGGCCGCGAATAAAGCTGCGGTCACCATGCCTTCCTCCAAGCTGAAAGTGGCAATCGCCAACGTGCTGAAGGACGAAGGTTTTATTGAAGATTTTAAAGTTGAAGGCGACACCAAGCCGGAACTGGAAGTGACTCTTAAGTACTTCCAGGGTAAAGCTGTTGTAGAAAGCATTCAGCGTGTCAGCCGCCCAGGTCTGCGCATCTATAAGAAAAAAGATGAGCTGCCAAAAGTTATGGCCGGTCTGGGTATCGCAGTTGTTTCTACCTCTAAAGGTGTTATGACTGATCGTGCAGCGCGCCAGGCTGGTCTTGGCGGCGAAATTATCTGCTACGTAGCCTAATCGGAGGAAAAAATGTCTCGTGTTGCTAAAGCACCGGTCGTTGTTCCTGCCGGCGTTGATGTAAAAATCAACGGTCAGGTTATTACGATCAAAGGTAAAAACGGCGAGCTGACTCGTACTCTCAACGATGCTGTTGAAGTTAAACATGCAGATAATGCTCTGACCTTCGGTCCGCGTGATGGTTACGCAGACGGCTGGGCTCAGGCTGGTACCGCGCGTGCCCTGCTGAACTCAATGGTTATCGGTGTTACCGAAGGCTTCACTAAGAAGCTGCAGCTGGTTGGTGTAGGTTATCGTGCAGCGATCAAAGGGAATGCAGTAGGCCTGTCTCTGGGCTTCTCTCACCCTGTTGAGCATCCGCTGCCGGCCGGTATCACTGCAGAATGTCCAACTCAGACTGAGATCGTGCTGAAAGGCGCTGATAAACAGCTGATTGGCCAGGTTGCAGCAGATCTGCGCGCCTACCGTCGTCCTGAGCCTTATAAAGGCAAGGGTGTTCGTTACGCCGACGAAGTCGTGCGTACCAAAGAGGCTAAGAAGAAGTAAGGTAACACTATGGATAAGAAATCTGCTCGTATCCGTCGTGCGACCCGCGCACGCCGCAAGCTCAAAGAGCTGGGTGCAACTCGCCTGGTGGTACATCGTACCCCGCGTCACATTTACGCACAGGTAATTGCACCGAACGGTTCTGAAGTTCTGGTAGCTGCTTCTACTGTAGAAAAAGCTATCGCAGAACAATTGAAGTACACCGGTAACAAAGACGCTGCTGCAGCTGTAGGTAAAGCTGTTGCTGAACGCGCTCTGGAAAAAGGCATCAGCAATGTATCCTTTGACCGTTCCGGGTTCCAATATCATGGTCGTGTCCAGGCACTGGCAGATGCTGCCCGTGAAGCTGGCCTTCAGTTCTAAGGTAGAGGTGTAAGATGGCTCACATCGAAAAACAAGCTGGCGAACTGCAGGAAAAGCTGATCGCGGTAAACCGCGTATCTAAAACCGTTAAAGGTGGTCGTATTTTCTCCTTCACAGCTCTGACTGTAGTTGGCGATGGTAACGGTCGCGTTGGTTTTGGTTACGGTAAAGCGCGTGAAGTTCCAGCAGCGATCCAGAAAGCGATGGAAAAAGCCCGTCGCAATATGATTAACGTCGCGCTGAACAACGGCACCCTGCAGCACCCAGTTAAAGGTGTTCACACGGGTTCTCGTGTATTCATGCAGCCAGCTTCAGAAGGTACCGGTATCATCGCCGGTGGTGCAATGCGCGCCGTTCTGGAAGTTGCTGGGGTTCATAACGTTCTGGCTAAAGCATACGGTTCCACCAACCCGATCAACGTGGTTCGTGCAACTATTGATGGCCTGGAAAATATGAATTCTCCAGAAATGGTCGCTGCCAAGCGTGGTAAATCCGTTGAAGAAATTCTGGGGTAATTGACCATGGCAAAGACTATTAAAATCACTCAAACCCGCAGTGCAATCGGTCGTCTGCCGAAACACAAGGCAACGCTGCTTGGCCTGGGTCTGCGTCGTATTGGTCATACCGTTGAGCGCGAGGATACTCCTGCTGTTCGCGGTATGGTCAACGCGGTTTACTTCATGGTTAAAGTTGAGGAGTAAGAGATGCGTTTAAATACTCTGTCTCCGGCCGAAGGCTCTAAAAAGGCGGGTAAACGCCTGGGTCGTGGTATCGGTTCTGGCCTCGGCAAAACCGGTGGTCGTGGTCACAAAGGTCAGAACTCTCGTTCTGGCGGTGGCGTACGTCGCGGTTTCGAGGGTGGCCAGATGCCACTGTACCGTCGTCTGCCGAAGTTCGGCTTCACTTCTCGCAAAGCAGCGATCACAGCGGAAGTCCGTCTGTCTGACCTGGCGAAAGTTGAAGGCGGCGTTGTAGACCTGAACACGCTGAAAGCAGCTAACATTATCGGTATCCAGATCGAGTTCGCGAAAGTGATCCTGGCTGGTGAAGTTTCTACTCCGGTAACTGTTCGTGGCCTGCGTGTTACTAAAGGTGCTCGTGCTGCTATCGAAGCTGCTGGCGGTAAAATTGAGGAATAAGTAGCAGATGGCTAAGCAACCGGGATTAGATTTTCAAAGTGCCAAAGGTGGATTTGGTGAGCTGAAACGCAGACTGCTGTTTGTAATCGGCGCGCTGATTGTGTTCCGTATTGGCTCTTTTATTCCGATCCCTGGTATCGATGCCGCTGTACTTGCCAAACTGCTTGAGCAACAGCGAGGCACCATCATTGAAATGTTTAACATGTTCTCTGGTGGTGCTCTCAGCCGTGCTTCTATCTTCGCGCTGGGTATTATGCCGTATATTTCGGCATCCATTATTATCCAGCTGCTGACGGTCGTTCATCCGGCCCTGGCAGAACTGAAGAAAGAAGGGGAGTCTGGACGTCGTAAGATTAGTCAGTACACCCGCTACGGTACTCTGGTGCTGGCAATATTCCAGTCGATCGGTATTGCTACCGGTCTTCCGAATATGCCTGGTATGCAGGGCCTGGTCTTAAACCCAGGCTTTGCATTCTATTTCACCGCTGTTGTTAGTCTGGTCACAGGGACAATGTTCCTGATGTGGCTCGGCGAACAGATTACTGAACGTGGTATCGGTAACGGTATCTCAATCATTATCTTCGCCGGTATTGTTGCGGGTCTCCCGCCAGCCATCGCCCATACTATCGAGCAAGCGCGTCAAGGCGACCTGCACTTCCTCCTGTTGCTGTTGGTTGCAGTATTAGTATTTGCAGTGACGTTCTTTGTTGTCTTCGTTGAACGTGGTCAACGCCGCATTGTGGTGAACTACGCGAAACGTCAGCAGGGTCGTCGTGTCTATGCTGCACAGAGCACACATTTGCCGCTGAAAGTGAATATGGCAGGGGTAATCCCGGCGATCTTCGCTTCCAGTATTATTCTGTTCCCGGCAACCATCGCGTCATGGTTCGGGGGCGGTACTGGTTGGAACTGGCTGACAACAATTTCGCTGTATTTGCAGCCTGGGCAACCACTTTATGTGTTACTCTATGCGTCTGCGATCATCTTCTTCTGTTTCTTCTACACGGCGTTGGTCTTCAACCCGCGTGAAACAGCAGATAACCTGAAGAAGTCCGGTGCATTTGTACCAGGAATTCGTCCGGGAGAGCAAACGGCGAAGTATATCGATAAAGTAATGACTCGCCTGACTTTGGTTGGTGCGCTTTATATTACTTTTATCTGCCTGATCCCGGAGTTCATGCGTGATGCAATGAAAGTACCGTTCTACTTCGGTGGGACCTCACTGCTTATCGTTGTTGTCGTGATTATGGACTTTATGGCTCAAGTGCAAACTCTGATGATGTCCAGTCAGTATGAGTCTGCATTGAAGAAGGCGAACCTGAAAGGCTACGGCCGCTAATTGGTCGCCTGAGAAGTTACGGAGAGTAAAAATGAAAGTTCGTGCTTCCGTCAAGAAATTATGCCGTAACTGCAAAATCGTTAAGCGTGATGGTGTCATCCGTGTGATTTGCAGTGCCGAGCCGAAGCATAAACAGCGCCAAGGCTGATTATTTCGCATATTTTTCTTGCAAAGTTGGGTTGAGCTGGCTAGATTAGCCAGCCAATCTTTTGTATGTCTGTACGTTTCCATTTGAGTATCCTGAAAACGGGCTTTTCAGCATGGTGCGTACATATTAAATAGTAGGAGTGCATAGTGGCCCGTATAGCAGGCATTAACATTCCTGATCAGAAACATGCTGTGATCGCATTAACTTCGATCTACGGCATCGGCAAGACCCGTTCTAAAGCCATCCTGGCTGCAGCGGGTATCGCTGAAGATGTTAAGATCAGTGAGCTGTCTGAAGGACAAATCGACACGCTGCGTGACGAAGTTGCCAAATTTGTCGTTGAAGGTGATCTGCGCCGTGAAATCAGCATGAGCATCAAGCGCCTGATGGATCTTGGTTGCTATCGCGGTTTGCGTCATCGTCGTGGTCTGCCAGTGCGCGGTCAGCGTACTAAGACCAACGCACGTACCCGTAAGGGTCCGCGCAAACCGATCAAGAAATAATCGGGGTGATTGAATAATGGCAAAGGCACCAATTCGTGCACGTAAACGTGTAAGAAAACAAGTCTCTGACGGCGTGGCTCATATCCATGCTTCTTTCAACAACACCATCGTTACTATTACTGATCGTCAGGGTAACGCATTGGGTTGGGCAACAGCCGGTGGTTCCGGTTTCCGTGGTTCTCGCAAATCCACTCCGTTTGCAGCTCAGGTTGCAGCAGAGCGTTGCGCAGAAGCCGTAAAAGAATACGGCATCAAGAATCTGGAAGTTATGGTTAAAGGTCCGGGTCCGGGTCGTGAATCTACTGTTCGCGCTCTGAACGCCGCTGGTTTCCGCATCACTAATATTACTGATGTGACTCCGATCCCTCATAACGGTTGTCGTCCGCCGAAAAAACGTCGCGTATAACGCTCGTTTTTTAGGTTAGTTGGAGATAGAAAATGGCAAGATATTTGGGTCCTAAGCTCAAGCTGAGCCGTCGTGAGGGCACCGACTTATTCCTTAAGTCTGGCGTTCGCGCGATCGATACCAAGTGTAAAATTGAACAAGCTCCTGGCCAGCACGGTGCGCGTAAACCGCGTCTGTCTGACTATGGTGTGCAGTTGCGTGAAAAGCAAAAAGTTCGCCGTATCTACGGTGTGCTGGAGCGTCAGTTCCGTAACTACTATAAAGAAGCAGCGCGTCTGAAAGGCAACACAGGTGAAAACCTGCTGGCTCTGCTGGAAGGTCGTCTGGACAACGTTGTATACCGTATGGGCTTCGGCGCTACTCGTGCTGAATCACGCCAGCTGGTTAGCCACAAAGCAATCATGGTAAACGGTCGTGTTGTTAACATCGCTTCTTATCAGGTTAAAGCGAATGACGTTGTTAGCATTCGTGAGAAAGCGAAAAAGCAATCTCGCGTGAAAGCCGCTCTGGAGCTGGCTGAGCAGCGTGAAAAGCCAACCTGGCTGGAAGTTGATGCTGGCAAGATGGAAGGTACGTTCAAGCGTCAGCCAGAACGTTCTGATCTGTCTGCGGACATTAACGAACACCTGATCGTCGAGCTTTACTCCAAGTAAAGCTTAGTACCAAAGAGAGGACACAATGCAGGGTTCTGTGACAGAGTTTCTAAAACCGCGCCTGGTAGATATCGAGCAAGTGAGTTCGACGCACGCCAAGGTGACCCTTGAGCCTTTAGAGCGTGGCTTTGGCCATACTCTGGGTAACGCACTGCGCCGTATTCTGCTCTCATCGATGCCGGGTTGCGCGGTGACCGAGGTTGAGATTGATGGTGTACTTCATGAGTACAGCACCAAAGAAGGCGTTCAGGAAGATATCCTTGAAATCCTGCTCAACCTGAAAGGGCTGGCGGTGAGAGTTCAGGGTAAAGATGAAGTTATTCTTACTCTGAATAAATCTGGCATTGGCCCTGTGACTGCAGCCGACATCACCCACGACGGTGATGTTGAAATCGTCAAGCCGCAGCACGTGATCTGCCACCTGACCGATGAGAACGCAGCTATTAGCATGCGTATCAAAGTTCAGCGCGGTCGTGGTTATGTGCCGGCTTCTGCCCGAATTCATTCGGAAGAAGATGAGCGCCCAATCGGCCGTCTGCTGGTCGACGCATGCTACAGCCCTGTAGAGCGTATTGCCTACAATGTTGAAGCAGCGCGTGTAGAACAGCGTACCGACCTGGACAAGCTGGTCATCGAAATGGAAACCAATGGCACAATCGATCCTGAAGAGGCGATTCGTCGTGCGGCAACCATCCTGGCAGAACAACTGGAAGCTTTCGTTGACTTACGTGATGTACGTCAGCCGGAAGTGAAAGAAGAGAAACCAGAATTCGATCCGATCCTGCTGCGCCCTGTTGACGATCTCGAATTGACTGTCCGCTCTGCTAACTGCCTCAAGGCAGAAGCTATCCACTATATCGGTGATCTGGTACAGCGTACCGAGGTTGAGTTGCTGAAAACGCCGAACCTGGGTAAAAAATCTCTTACTGAGATTAAAGACGTGCTGGCTTCACGTGGTCTGTCTCTGGGCATGCGCCTGGAAAACTGGCCACCAGCAAGCATTGCTGACGAGTAACCGGATCACAGGTTAAGGTTTTACTGAGAAGGATAAGGTCATGCGCCATCGTAAGAGTGGTCGTCAACTGAACCGCAACAGCAGCCATCGCCAGGCTATGTTCCGCAACATGGCAGGTTCACTGGTTCGTCATGAAATCATCAAGACGACCCTGCCTAAAGCGAAAGAGCTGCGTCGTGTAGTTGAGCCGCTGATTACTCTTGCCAAGACTGACAGCGTTGCTAATCGTCGTCTGGCATTCGCCCGTACTCGTGATAACGAGATCGTGGCAAAACTGTTTAACGAGCTGGGCCCGCGTTTCGCGAGCCGTGCCGGTGGTTACACTCGCATTCTGAAGTGTGGCTTCCGTGCAGGCGACAACGCTCCGATGGCTTACATCGAGCTGGTTGATCGTTCTGAGTCGAAAGCAGAAGCTGCTGCAGAGTAATCTGCAGTAACGTAAAAAAACCCGCTCCGGCGGGTTTTTTTATATCCGCACTATCCCCACTTCTCTACAATATCTGTATTAATTTTGTTCATCCCCTGGAGTTTATGATGTGGTTGCTCGACCAGTGGGCAGAACGCCATATTCGCGATGCCCAAACAAAAGGCGAATTCGATAACCTGTCCGGTAGCGGTGAACCGCTAATACTGGAAGATGATTCGCATATACCCCCTGAACTACGGGCTGGATATCGCTTACTGAAAAATGCGGGGTGTCTGCCTCCCGAGCTTGAACAGCGCAAAGAGGCGATTGAGCTTACTGACCTGCTAAAAGGGATACGGAAAGACGATCCCCGTCATGGAGAACTAAGCCGGCGGTTGGCTCTGGTTGAACTCAAGCTACGACAGGCAGGAATTGCGACTGATTTTCTGCATGGCGAGTATAGTGAAAGATTGATGCAGAAAATAAACGAGGAATAGCCATGTATCGTATCGGTGAACTTGCAAAGCTTGCTAACGTGACGCCGGATACCATCCGTTACTATGAAAAACAGCAGATGATTGATCACGAGGTGCGAACCGAAGGTGGGTTCCGGCTCTATACCGACAACGATCTGCAACGGCTGCGGTTTATTCGTTATGCACGCCAACTGGGATTCACGCTGGATTCGATCCGTGAGTTATTGTCGATCCGTATCGATCCGGCACATCACACCTGCCAGGAATCGAAAAGCATTGTTCAGGCCAGGCTGGATGAAGTTGAAGCGCGTATTCAGGAACTGCAAACCATGCAGCGCTCTCTGCAAAGGTTGAATGATGCGTGCTGTGGTACGGCTCACAGCAGTGTCTATTGTTCTATTCTGGAGGCCCTTGAACAAGGGGCAAGTGGGGAAACCCGGGGTTGTTGATTTTTTATCAGTCCGGGTCTAGACTCCCCTCGACATTAATCATGCTCAGGAGAAATTATGAGTCACTATCAACATACGAAGGGACAAATTAAAGATAATGCAATTGAGGCTTTGCTTCACGACCCGCTTTTTCGACAGCGAGTTGAAAAGAACAAAAAAGGGAAGGGAAGTTATCTGCGTAAAAACAAACATGCAAAACGGGGTAACTGGGAGGCCAGTGGCAAGCAAGCGAATCGCTTATTTACCACTGGTCTTCCTGCTTTTAGCTGTTAAACGCGGTTATTCTGCTCTTTTAACAGATCGCGAATTTCAGTCAGTAATACTTCTTCTTTCGTAGGCGCGGGCGCTGCAGCAGGCTCTTCTTTTTTACGGTTGAGCTTGTTGATAAGCTTGATGGCCATAAAAATGGCAAACGCGACGATCACGAAATCAAATACGTTCTGAATAAACACGCCATAGTGCATCACCACTGCCGGGATATCCCCCTGTGCTTCCCGAAGCGTGAAGGCGAATTGTTTGAAATCAATGCCCCCAATTAATAGCCCTAAAGGTGGCATGATAATATCAGCCACTAAAGATGAAACGATCTTGCCGAACGCTGCACCAATAATGACACCCACTGCCAAATCCACCACATTTCCGCGCATCGCAAATTCGCGAAATTCTTTAACAAAACTCATTATGTTCTCCTTGTGCCAGCTGACGACTATAAGTTTAACAAATGATTAGCTAATTGCCATTGGGGATAAATAAACGTTATGAAAATAAAAGGCACAGGAATCAGAAGGATAATACTCAGGTGCTCTATCGCGAGCACCTGAATCATTACAGGAAGAATGGACTTGGCTGGAATAAACGTTCGACGTCGGTAATAAATTTTTTATCGGTCAGGAACATAATAACGTGATCGCCTTGTTCAATACGCAAATTATCATTGGCAATCATGACATCATTCCCGCGTACTACGGCGCCGATAATTGTGCCGGGTGGCAGCTTAATTTCATCGATGGCGCGTCCCACCACGCGCGATGTGGTTTCATCACCGTGAGCGACAGCTTCAATGGCTTCAGCGACGCCGCGACGCAGTGAGGACACACCAACAATGTCTGCTTTACGAACGTGGCTCAACAGTGCGGAAATCGTTGCCTGCTGCGGTGAAATCGCAATATCAATTACGCTCCCCTGCACCAGGTCAACATAGGCACGACGCTGAATAAGTACCATGACCTTTTTTGCTCCCATGCGCTTGGCGAGCATGGCGGACATAATATTTGCTTCATCGTCGTTGGTGACGGCAATAAACAGATCAACTTGATCGATATGCTCTTCTGCCAGTAATTCCTGATCTGATGCATCGCCATAAAACACGATCGTGTTTTGTAGTTTTTCAGCAAGTTCAGAGGCGCGCTGTTGATCGCGCTCGATCAACTTCACGCTATAGTCTTTTTCCAGACGGCGAGCGAGACCTGCGCCGATATTACCCCCGCCGACCAGCATAATGCGTTTATAGGGCTTTTCGAGGCGCTGAAGTTCACTCATAACGGCACGAATATGTTGAGAGGCAGCAATGAAGAAAACTTCATCTCCTGCTTCGACAATGGTCGAGCCCTGAGGTCGAATCGGTCTGTCGTGACGGAAAATGGCTGCGACGCGGGTATCTATATGCGGCATATGTTCGCGCATCGTAGACAGCGCGTTTCCGATCAACGGACCGCCATAATAGGCCTTAACGACGGCCAGACTCACTTTCCCTTCTGCAAAGTTCACGACCTGCAGTGCACCGGGATATTCGATCAGGCGATAAATATTATCGATAACCAGCTGTTCTGGTGCGATAAGGTGGTCGATTGGTACCGCTTCTGAGTTAAAGAGTTTTTCCGCATCGCGGACATAATCCGGGGAGCGGATACGGGCAATTCGGTTAGGCGTGTTGAAAAGCGAATAGGCCACCTGACAAGCGACCATATTGGTCTCATCCGAGCTGGTCACGGCCACTAACATATCGGCATCGTCAGCACCGGCTTCACGGAGGACACGTGGATGCGAACCGTGCCCCTGCACAACGCGAAGGTCAAATTTATCCTGCAGAACGCGCAGTCGATCGCCGTTGGTATCGACGATCGTAATGTCGTTGTTTTCACCTACAAGGTTTTCCGCCAGCGTCCCGCCGACCTGTCCTGCGCCCAGAATGATAATTTTCATATCTCGTGACCTGTTCTCAACATCACTCTTTGATTAGCTTAGCGTAAAAGAAGCCATCACCCTCTTCAGCGCCGGGCAGGTTCTGCTGGCCCGGGTGCTCCGGTGTCCCCGTATCGCGCAGCGTAGCGCCAGGAGTGCGTTTAAGGAAGGCTGAAATTTGCTGGCTATTCTCCTCCGGAAGAATGGAACAGGTGGCATAGACCAGCGTTCCGCCAGGCTTCAGGTGTGGCCAGATAGCGTCAAGGATCTCGGATTGCAGCTGCGCAAGTTCCTTAATATCACGGTCGCGACGCAGCCACTTAATGTCCGGGTGACGACGTATAACGCCGGTTGCCGAGCAGGGAGCATCCAGCAAAATGCGGTCGAATTGAGTCTCGCCGCACCATTCTGTGGGCTTACGTCCGTCGCCTTGCTTGACCTGCGCCTTCATACCTAAACGCTTAAGGTTGTCGTAGACACGCGAAAGTCGCTGCTCATCAACATCCACAGCCATTACGCTGGCCTGCGGTGCGACTTCCAGAATATGCGTTGTTTTGCCCCCAGGCGCGGCACACAGGTCGAGGATCTGTTCGCCATTTTTGGGGTCGAGCCATGTCATACAGCCCTGAGCAGAGGCATCCTGAACGGTTACCCAGCCTTCATCGAATCCGGGTAAGGCATGCACCGGCACAGGGGAGGCTAAACGCACGGCATCAGGATAAGCATCATGCGCGAATCCACTCATTCCGGCTTCTTCCAGCAAGGCCAGCCATGCATCGCGGGTATGATGATTACGGTTAACGCGTAACCACATCGGCGGACGTTGATTATTTGCGTCAGCAATATCCTGCCACCGCTGCGGATACGCTTTTTTGAGGCGATTCAGAAGCCAGTCAGGATGAAGGAAACGGGTTTCGCTTTTTGCAAATTCTGCCAGAAGTTCTTCCTGTTGACGCTGCAACTGACGCAGTACGCCGTTGATCAGCCCTTTGAGCTGGGGACGTTTAATCGCGACGGCACCTTCTACCGTCTCAGCCAACGCAGCATGAGGTGGGATGCGGGTATGAAGAAGCTGATAGAAGCCAACCATAATCAAATAATGGACGGTACGCTGCTTACCGGTCATTGGGCGCGACATCAGCTTATTAATCAGCCATTCAAGCTGAGAAAGGGTGCGCAGGACGCCAAAACAGAGCTCCTGAAGCAGAGCTTTGTCTTTGTCGGACACTTTTTGCTGCAGTGGAGGCAGGACATTACTCAGTGATTGACCCTGCTCGACAACCTGCTCAACGGCCTGTGCCGCCAGACTGCGTAGATTTTGTTTTTTCATAACCGTAAAAATAAAAATGCCCGGAAACACCGGGCCTTAAGAATAAATTTGCTCAGGCAAGGCGAGAGCCAGGGATAAACCATTCGCGACGGGAATTTAACAGATCCTGAGCACTCATCGCCTTTTTACCCGCAGGCTGCAGTGATTCCAGATTCAGGATCCCTTCCGAGGTTGCCACCTGGATACCATTTTTGCTGGCTTCGATAATTGTACCCGGCTCAGCAGACGTATTGCCTTCAATGACGGACGCTTTCCAGACTTTAACGGGTTGCTCATCGATCACCATCCAGCTCATTGGCCATGGATTAAAGGCGCGAATGCAACGCTCAAGCTGTGCGGCGGAGAGGGACCAGTCGATCCGCGCCTCTTCTTTGCTGAGTTTTTCGGCGTAGGTCACCAGGGTCTCATCCTGAACTTCAGGGGTAGCCGTATTATCAGCAAGCTGCTGCAAGGTTTTGATGAGTCCCTGTGGACCCAGGTCCGCCAGTTTGTCATACAGCGTGGCACTGGTGTCGTCGGCGGTAATTGGACAGGCCAGCTTATACAGCATGTCGCCGGTGTCTAAACCTACATCCATCTTCATGATGGTGACGCCGGTTTCAGCATCACCCGCCCACAACGAGCGTTGGATCGGTGCCGCGCCACGCCAGCGTGGAAGCAACGAACCATGTACGTTGACACACCCCAAACGAGGCATATCAAGCACGGCTTTTGGCAGAATTAAGCCGTAAGCCACCACCACCATGACATCAGCATTGAGGTCGGCAACAAGTTCCTGATTTTCCTGAGGTCGTAAGGATGCGGGCTGGTAAACGGGTAACCCATGTTCTTCTGCCAGCACTTTCACCGGGCTGGGCATGAGCTTTTTACCACGGCCTGCCGGGCGATCCGGTTGGGTAAACACGCCAACAACCTGGTGGCCAGAAGATAACAGCGCGTCAAGATGACGCGCTGCAAAATCAGGGGTACCCGCGAAGATAATACGTAGTGTTTTAGACACGATGATCCTTGTATCCGGGGGGATGTTATGCGCGAGAGCGCAAACGATCCAGTTTCTCTACTTTCTGACGAATACGTTGCTGCTTCAGTGGTGAGAGGTAATCGATAAACAGTTTACCGACCAGGTGATCCATCTCATGCTGAATACAAATCGCCAGCAGATCGTCTGCTTCCAGTTCGAACGGGTTGCCTTCACGATCCAGGGCGCGAATTTTCACTTTTTCGGCACGTGGAACTAAAGCACGCTGTTCAGGAATGGACAGACAACCTTCCTCAATACCTGTTTCACCGCTCTTTTCCAACAGCTCAGGGTTGATCAGCACCAGACGGCCATCGCGATTCTCAGAAACGTCGATCACGATAATACGCTTGTGAATGTCCACCTGAGTTGCCGCAAGGCCAATGCCTTCTTCGGCGTACATGGTATCGAACATATCATCAACGATACGCTGAATTTCTGCATTCACTTCTTTGACCGGTTCAGCGACGATGCGAAGGCGCTCGTCCGGAATATGTAACACTTGCAAAACTGCCATAAATTTCCAGAGTCGTGTTCAGGAGTTGATAAGAATACTATCTCTATTCTAGACAAATCCCCCATCGATTGACAGCATCCGTGACCAATCGCAATGATTGCAGAGGCTGCTTATGGCAGGGAATAGGATGACGTCCACGGAGATATGGTTACGGCTAATCCACACAGGTTCTCTGTGTGGTGATCAGATGCTCGCAGCGGCAGCGCGACTACTTATGCAGACAAGGATTGATGATGCCGTTGTCAGAGATGCCGGGCTGGCAACAAAACAGGCTCAACAGTTCTTTGCGCTTGATGAAAATGAACTGCAACGAAATCTGGCGTGGCTTGAACAGCCGGAGAACCATCTGCTGACGGCGGATGATCCTCGTTATCCCCCTTTACTTCGCACGATCCCTGACTACCCCGGCGCATTGTTTATTAAAGGCAATCCTGAAGCCCTTATTACCGTTCAACTGGCGGTTGTGGGTAGCCGCGCGCCATCCTGGTACGGTGAGCGATGGGGGAAAATCCTGTGCGAACAACTTTCACAAAGTGGTTTCACGATCACCAGTGGGCTGGCCTGCGGTATTGACGGCGTCGCTCACCACGCCGCGCTGTCTGTAAAAGGGCGAAGTGTCGCGGTGCTTGGAAACGGGCTTTTTAGCATTTATCCCCGTCGGCATCAGGCTCTGGCTGCACGGCTTATCGAATCAGAGGGGGCTATTGTGTCGGAGTTCCCACTGTCAGCGCCGCCCTGGCCGGCAAATTTTCCACGTCGTAACCGAATCATCAGCGGTCTGAGTCTGGGCGTGCTGGTGGTGGAGGCCGCTTTAAGAAGCGGCTCACTCGTCACGGCACGGTATGCGCTAGAACAGGGGCGAGAAGTCTTTGCCTTACCTGGCCCGATAGGTAACCCGGGGTGTGAGGGTCCCCACTGGCTCATCAAGCAGGGGGCAACGCCTGTGACGAGCGTCGAGGACATCCTTGAAAATTTGCAATATGGCTTGCACTGGTTAACAGATGAACCCGAAAAGCGACATTTTTCATCAGATCAGGAGAAGGTGGCATTGCCATTTCCCAGCCTCCTGGCTAACGTAGGAGATGAGGTAACACCTGTTGACGTTGTCGCTGAACGTGCCGGCCAACCTGTGCCAGTAACGGTAGCACAGCTACTCGAACTGGAGTTAGCAGGGTGGATCGCAGCTGTACCCGGCGGCTATGTCCGATTAAGGAGGGCAAGCCATGTTCGACGTACTGATGTATTTGTTTGAGACTTACATCCATAACGAAGCAGAAATGCGAGTGGATCAGGACAAATTGACACAGGATCTTACCGATGCGGGGTTTGAACGGGAAGATATTTATAATGCGTTGATGTGGCTGGAAAAACTGGCTGATTATCAGGAAGGCCTTGCCGAACCGATGCAGCTTGCTTCTGACCCATTGTCTGTGCGCATTTATACCGCTGAAGAGTGTGAAAGGCTGGACGCCAGCTGCCGGGGATTCATCTTATTCCTTGAGCAGATTCAGGTGCTAAACCTCGAAACAAGAGAAATGGTGATAGAGCGCGTTATGGCGCTGGATACGGCAGAGTTCGAACTGGATGACCTCAAGTGGGTGATCCTGATGGTTCTGTTTAATATTCCAGGCTGTGAAAATGCCTATCAGCAAATGGAAGAATTACTCTTTGAAGTGAATGAAGGTATGCTGCACTAATTCAATGTGCAGCACCAAGAGTTGTTATGGCCAAATCAGCACTGTTCACGGTGCATAAAAACGAGCCCTGCCCACAGTGCGGGGCTGAACTTGTCATTCGGTCCGGGAAACACGGTCCGTTTCTCGGTTGTTCACACTATCCGGAATGTGATTATGTTCGTCCCCTGAAAAGCCAGGCGGACGGACATATCGTTAAAATTCTGGAGGGGCAGCTTTGCCCGAAGTGTGGAGGCGAACTGGCGTTACGGCAGGGCCGTTTTGGCATGTTCATTGGTTGCAGTCGCTATCCTGAATGTGAACATACGGAACAAATTGATAAGCCAGATGAAACGGCAATCGCCTGCCCCCAGTGCCAGCGCGGACAACTGGTACAGCGTCGTTCTCGTTTTGGTAAAACCTTCCATTCCTGCGATCGTTATCCTGAATGCCAGTTCGTTATCAATTTCAAACCGGTAGCGGGTACCTGCCCTCATTGCGATTATCCGTTACTTATAGAGAAGAAAACGGCGCAAGGTATGAAACGCTTTTGCGCCAATAAACAATGTGGAAAGCCGGTTTCGGCGGATGAAATCAGTGAATAATAACCTGCCAACAGGATCCATTGCGCACGCAGTGGAGGTCCTGAAAAATGAAGAAGTCATCGCCTATCCAACAGAAGCTGTCTTTGGGGTCGGTTGCGATCCTGACAGCGAGACAGCTGTGAATCGCTTACTTACGCTAAAACAGAGACCTGTCGAAAAAGGATTGATTTTGATCGCTGCTAATTATGAGCAGCTTAAACCTTATATTGATGATTCCATGCTCACGCCGGCGCAACGGGATACCGTTTTCTCTGCGTGGCCAGGGCCGGTGACCTTTGTTTTCCCGGCGCAGCCAACTACGCCACGCTGGTTAACAGGGCGTTTCGATTCCCTCGCTGTCCGTGTCACCGATCATCCGCTGGTGGTAGAGCTATGTCTGGCGTTTGGTAAACCGCTGGTCTCAACCAGTGCCAACCTTACCGGGCAGCCTCCTTGCCGGAGCACCGAAGAGGTGCTGGCGCAGTTCGGGAATGACTTCCCGGTAGCCGTCGGTGAAACCGGAGGTCGTCTTAATCCGTCGGAAATCCGCGACGCCTTGACCGGCGAACGTTTTCGCCAGGGGTAATATGATGGAAACCTATGCCGTTTTTGGTAATCCGATCGCACACAGCAAGTCGCCGCTGATCCATCAGCAGTTTGCTGAACAACTGCAGATTGATCATCCCTATGGGCGGGTGCTGGCACCAGTTGATGCCTTTGTTACCACCCTGAATGCTTTTTTTGACGCGGGTGGCAAAGGTGCTAATGTGACGGTGCCTTTTAAAGAAGAAGCCTTTGAACGTGCGGATGAATTAACTGAGCGCGCGTCTCTTGCGGGTGCCGTGAATACGCTTAAACGGCTGGAGGATGGTCGCCTTCTGGGTGACAACACTGACGGAATCGGCTTACTTAGCGATCTGGAAAGACTCTCATTTATCAAACCCGGGTTCCGGGTTCTGTTGATTGGTGCTGGTGGGGCATCGCGAGGCGTACTGTTACCGCTCCTTTCACTGGATTGTGCAGTGACCATTACCAATCGCACCTTTTCCCGGGCGGAAGCGTTGGCGGCGTTGTTTGCACATACTGGCAGCGTGAGTGCGGTGGCTCTTGATGATCTTATCCACCATGAATTTGATCTTATCATTAATGCCACCTCCAGCGGCATTGGCGGGGAAGTACCGGCGATCCCGTCCTCTTTGGTAAACAGCCACCTCTATTGCTACGACATGTTTTATCAGAAAGGGAAAACTCCCTTCCTCAGCTGGTGTGAACAACACGGCGCGAAACAGCTGGCTGATGGCCTGGGCATGCTGGTGGGGCAGGCTGCGCATGCAGTTTTGCTCTGGCACGGTGTATTACCTGCTGTCGAACCTGTCATTGAAAAGCTGAAACAGGAACTTACGGCGTGAACCAGGCGATTCACTTTCCCGACAGAGAACAGTGGGATGAGAGTAAGCAAGCAGTCTGTTTCCCGGTGCTCGTGCATGGGATGCAACTGACATGTGCCGTTAGCGGTGAAACGCTCAAGCGCCGCTTTGGTGGCTCAAATCCATTAGAGGTGTTTTGCGAAAATCGCTGGGATCTTGAAGAAGAAGCCAGCGATTTGATCCGCGATCAGCAGGAAGACGATCAGGGCTGGGTCTGGCTGCCCTGATCCAGATACTCATCTTTCCATTTCACGTAATTATTCGCTGAATATTTCAGACCTTCTCTTTCCGCTTCTGTTAAGGGGCGGATCTGCTTTACCGGGCTGCCTAAATAGAGATAACCGCTTTCGAGCCGTTTATGTTGAGGGACAAGACTCCCGGCACCAATCATCACATCATCTTCTACGATGACACCATCCAGCAGGATCGATCCCATGCCAACCAGCACCCGGTTTCCGATAGTGCAGCCGTGAAGCATGACTTTATGACCGACGGTAACATCTTCTCCTATAACAAGTGGATTGCCGTCCGGGTTATATGAGGATTTGTGGGTGACATGCAGCACGCTGCCATCCTGAATATTAGTGCGTGCGCCAATTGCCACATAGTTAACGTCTCCCCTGATCGCAACGAGCGGCCAGATGCTGACATCATCGGCCATTCGGACATCGCCAATGACCACACTGCTGGCATCGATCATCACGCGATCGCCTTTTTGTGGAAACAGATCTTTATACGGACGTAGTACTGCAGACATATCTACCTCGACAGATGAGCGCTATACAGAAGACTTTGATCATATTTTTGGATCGAGGCAAGGCAAAATACGTCAATATTTAAGCAGATCGGGCGGGATTTCAGCGAAAAGCGCGGAAAATCATCAGTCAGAAAAAAAGATCTAAAAAATACTTGTGCTAAAAAATGGGATCCCTATAATGCGCCTCCATCGACACGGCAGATGTGAATCACTTCACAAACAGCCCGGTCGGTTGAAGAGAAAAAATCCTGAAAATCAGGGTTGACTCTGAAAGAGGAAAGCGTAATATACGCCACCTCGCGACAGAGCGCTGAAGCGCGTCGCAAC
>NZ_JAQZRK010000047.1:0-27459 GCF_028737495.1 Enterobacter cloacae complex sp. 2022EL-00981 | reverse complement strand
GCTGCGGCGCGGGGTGTGCATATTACGCTTTCCCGCTTCAGAGTCAAGCGTTTAATTTGCTTTTCTCTGCTGACCCGGCGGCGTGTGTGCCGTTGTTCCGTGTCAGTGGAGGCGCATTATAGGGAGTAATTCTGAAGCCGCAAGGATAAAGTGAAAATTATTTACTGACTGCTCACTTTCCAGGCAAATTACATCCCAGACCTCAATTCTGGCCTGGTTTTTAAACAAAAACGAGCCGCAAGCGGCTCGTTTTTGCGTTTTGTGACTTACTGCACTGCCACAATTCGGTCGTCGTTGGCTTCCAGACGGATAACTTTGCCCGGAACCAGTTCGCCTGACAGTATCTGCTGCGCCAGAGGGTTTTCGATCTGCTGCTGGATAGCACGTTTCAACGGACGCGCCCCGTAAACCGGATCGTAACCATTTTCGCTCAGCAGTTTCAGCGCATCGTCAGAGATGTGAATTTCATATCCACGCTCTTCCAGACGTTTGTACAGACGCTGCAGCTGGATCTGTGCAATCGACGCAATGTGTTTCTCACCCAGAGGATGGAATACCACCACTTCATCGATACGGTTGATGAACTCCGGACGGAAGTTATGGCTAACCACACCCAGAACCAGATCCTTCATATGGCTGTAATCCAGTTCACCGAAACGTTCCTGAATCAAATCGGAACCCAGGTTCGATGTCATGATCACGACCGTATTACGGAAATCCACCGTTCTCCCCTGCCCGTCGGTCAGACGACCATCATCCAGGACCTGCAGCAGAATGTTGAACACATCCGGGTGCGCTTTTTCCACTTCGTCCAGCAGGATGACGGAATAAGGGCGACGGCGTACCGCTTCTGTCAGGTAACCACCTTCTTCATAACCGACATATCCCGGAGGCGCACCCACCAGACGTGAAACGGAGTGTTTCTCCATAAACTCGGACATGTCGATACGCACCATCGCATCGTCGCTGTCGAACATAAAGTTAGCCAGCGCCTTACACAGCTCGGTTTTCCCCACCCCGGTAGGGCCCAGGAACAGGAACGAACCAATCGGACGATTAGGATCAGACAATCCGGCGCGGCTACGACGGATGGCGTTGGAAACCGCTTCAACCGCCTCGTCCTGGCCAATCACGCGCTGATGCAGATCCTGCTCCATGCGCAGCAGTTTATCGCGTTCGCTTTCCATCATGCGTGCTACCGGAATACCGGTCCAGCGCGCCAGCACCTCAGCAATTTCCGCATCCGTTACTTTGTTACGTAACAGACGCATCGTTTTGCCTTCAGACTGCGTCGCAATCTCAAGCTGTTTCTCCAGCTCAGGGATTTTGCCGTACTGCAACTCTGACATTCGCGCCAGGTCACCCACACGACGCGCCTGCTCAATGGCAATTTTTGCCTGTTCAAGTTCAGCCTTAATGGTCTGAGTGCCAGAGAGTGACGCTTTCTCTGCCTTCCACTCTTCTTCTAACTCAGAATACTGGCGCTCTTTATCGTCCAGTTCCTCATTGAGCATATCGAGGCGTTTTTTACTGGCTTCATCAGACTCTTTCTTGAGTGCCTGCTGTTCCAGTTTAAGCTGAATAATACGACGGTCGAGTCTGTCCAACTCTTCCGGTTTCGAGTCTATCTGCATACGAATGCTGGATGCGGCCTCATCGATAAGATCGATCGCTTTATCCGGTAACTGACGGTCGGCGATATAACGATGCGAAAGCGTCGCTGCCGCAACAATCGCCGGGTCAGTGATCTGCACATGGTGGTGCAGCTCATAACGTTCTTTCAGACCACGCAGGATCGCGATGGTATCTTCCACGCTTGGTTCCGCGACAAACACCTTCTGGAAACGACGTTCAAGCGCAGCATCTTTTTCGATGTACTGACGGTACTCGTCCAGCGTCGTGGCACCCACACAGTGAAGTTCACCGCGTGCCAGTGCAGGTTTCAGCATGTTCCCGGCATCCATCGCGCCGTCTGCTTTACCGGCACCGACCATGGTGTGCAACTCATCGATAAACAGAATGACATTGCCTTCCTGTTTTGCCAGATCGTTAAGCACCCCTTTCAGACGCTCTTCGAATTCACCGCGATACTTCGCCCCGGCCACCAGCGCCCCCATATCCAGCGCCAGTACACGGCGGCCTTTCAGCCCTTCCGGTACTTCACCGTTTACAATACGCTGCGCCAGACCTTCAACGATGGCGGTTTTACCAACACCCGGTTCACCAATCAGCACCGGGTTGTTTTTGGTACGGCGCTGCAGAACCTGAATAGTACGGCGAATTTCTTCATCACGGCCGATCACCGGGTCAAGTTTACCCTGCTCAGCACGCTCGGTCAGATCGACCGTAAATTTTTTCAAAGCCTGACGTTGGTCTTCGGCTCCCTGATCGTTCACGCTTTCCCCCCCACGCATTTTCTCAATCGCCTGAGTCACATTGGCCGTGGTTGCGCCGGCAGTTTTCAGCAGGTCGGTCAGGGTACCGCGTGATTCAAGCGCCGCCAGAACAAACAGTTCCGACGAAATAAAGTTGTCCCCACGTTTTTGCGCCAGCTTGTCGCAAAGGTTCAGCACCCGCACCAGATCCTGGGACGGCTGAACGTCACCGCCGGTACCTTCTACCTGCGGTAAACGGCTCAGCGCCTGATCGATGGCAGTGCGTAACTGGCCAGCATTAATGCCAGCAGACGTTAATAATGGACGTACCGATCCCCCTTCCTGATTCAGCAAGGCGCTCATTAAATGAAGAGGTTCGATGAATTGGTTGTCGTGCCCCAGTGCAAGGGACTGGGCATCGGCGAGAGCAAGCTGGAATTTATTAGTAAGACGATCCAGACGCATAACTCCTCCCATAACAGGTCAAATTTGCTACTGGAGATTAAATGAGGTCATCCCTCAATTATTCAAGGTTAATGACCTGAATTATGTGAAAAGAAAACGGCACGTGCCGGATCGTCTTGATTCTTTAGGTTATATCAGCCAAATAAAACTTGCCATACGCCCCGTCGTCTTGTCGCGGCGATAAGAGAAGAAATCACCCTTTTCGGTGAACGTACAGCGGTCACCGCCGAAGATCTGCGTCACCTTGACATTATTCAGACGCTGACGTGCAAGCTGATAAATATCGGCCAGATATTTTTCCCCCACGGGTTCGAAAGCGTTAACGGCTTGCGGATCTTTTGCCATAAACGCTTCACGAACCTCTGGGCCCACCTCGAATGCCTGAGGACCAATTGCCGGGCCAAGCCAGGCAATGATATTTGCAGGATCGTCTTTGAAGCAGGCGACGGTCTCTTCCAGCACGCCTTCACACAGACCACGCCAGCCCGCATGAGCAGCCGCAACCTCGGTACCCGCACGGTTACAAAACAGCACCGGCAGACAATCGGCTGTCATCACCGCGCATACTGTTCCCGGCGTATCGCTGTAGGAGGCATCGGCACGTTTAGACGCGTAGGGTTCTCCCGTCAACTTCAGCACGGCTTTACCGTGAACCTGCTCAAGCCACACCGGTTTAGACGGTAAGTTGCCCGCAGCAAACAGCCGCGAGCGGTTTTCTTCAACGTGTTCCAGGTTGTCGCCGCAGTGTGCGCCAAGGTTCAAAGACGCCCACGCCCCCTGGCTTACCCCGCCAACGCGGGTTGAACTGCAGGCAGCCACACCTTCAGGCAGTGGCCACTCCGGAACAATCAGTTTGCTCATAACCAGTCCACTTGATCTTTGTGTTCTTCAAAATCCGCGCGCATGGCGTCAATAAGCTCCACCATATCCTGCGGGATCGGCGCATGCCATTCCATTTGAATCCCTGAAATAGGGTGATAAAGGCGCAGCATGGTGGCGTGCAGCGCCTGACGATCAAACTTGCGCAGTACGCTAATGAACTCGTCCGATGCTCCTTTTGGCGGACGCGGACGACCACCGTAAACCTGATCCCCCACCAGCGGATGGGTGATGTGCGCCATATGCACGCGGATCTGGTGGGTACGACCGGTCTCCAGACGCAGACGCAGACGCGTATGAATGCGGAAATGTTCCATAATGCGATAGTGCGTTACCGCCGGTTTACCCATCGGATGCACCGACATATGAGTACGTTTGGTAGGGTGACGGCTGATCGGCTCATCAACCGTACCGCCAGCAGTCATATGGCCAATAGCCACGGCTTCATATTCGCGGGTGATCTCACGCAGCTGCAGTGATTCCACCAGGCGAGTCTGGGCAGGTACGGTCTTTGCCACCACCATCAGACCGGTGGTGTCTTTATCCAGACGATGCACGATACCGGCACGCGGCACATCAGCAATCGGCGGATAATAATGGAGAAGTGCGTTAAGTACCGTACCGTCAGGATTCCCCGCTCCCGGATGAACAACCAGGTCGCGCGGCTTGTTAATTACCAGAATGTCATCATCTTCATAGACGATGTCCAGTGGGATATCCTGTGGCTCGAAGCGGATTTCCTCTTCGATTTCAGCATTGATGGCGACAGCTTCCCCACCTAACACTTTCTCTTTCGGTTTGTCCCAGACTTTACCGTTTACCAGCACGCGCTGGTCAAGAATCCATTCTTTTATGCGTGAACGCGAATAATCAGGGAACAATTCGGCCAAAGCTTGATCTAAGCGTTGACCGAGCTGATTTTCGGAGACTGTTGCGGTGAGTTCTACTCGTTGTGCCATAAACTGCTTCTTCGTTTAACGTTGGGTTTTACGGCTTTGCCGTTTAATATAGTGTGCTATTGTAGCTGGTCTTAATCGGGAGCAGGAACAGAGTTTCTCCCGGACAAACATTTGAGGAAAGTCAAAACGTCATGACGCGCATGAAATATCTGGTGGCAGCGGCCACGTTGAGCCTGGCTTTGGTGGGCTGCTCCGGTTCAAATGAACAGGTCCCTGACAATCCGCCGAATGAAATCTATGCGACTGCACAACAAAAGTTGCAGGACGGTAACTGGAAACAGGCGATAACGCAACTGGAAGCGTTGGATAATCGCTATCCATTTGGTCCGTATTCGCAGCAGGTACAGTTAGATCTCATCTACGCATACTATAAAAATGCCGATCTGCCGCTGGCTCAGGCAACCATCGATCGTTTCATGCGTCTGAACCCGACTCATCCTAACATCGACTATGTAATGTACATGCGCGGTCTGACCAACATGGCGCTGGATGACAGTGCCCTGCAGGGCTTCTTCGGTGTGGATCGCTCCGACCGTGACCCGCAGCATGCGCGTGATGCGTTCAACGACTTTTCCAAACTGGTGCGCGGCTATCCGAACAGCCAGTACGTAACCGACGCCACCAAACGTCTGGTGTTCCTGAAAGACCGACTGGCGAAATACGAATACTCGGTTGCTGAATACTACACCCGTCGTGGCGCATGGGTTGCCGTGGTTAACCGTGTAGAAGGAATGCTGCGTGATTATCCGGATACGCAGGCGACCCGCGACGGCCTGAAGCTGATGGAAAATGCTTACCGCCAGATGCAGATGACCGCACAGGCAGACAAGGTAGCAAAAATCATCGCCGCGAACAGCAGCAACACCTGATAGCGACGTCAAAGCAAAACGGCAGCCCGCGGGCTGCCGTTTTTTTATTCATTTCAGACAAAGCTGAAGCGGTTTAGCTTCAACACATCCTATCAACTATGACCGCAATTTTTGCCTTCGACAAGGTAAATCTCACCTCTTCCTGCCCTGCCTCACAAAAAAGATTCCCTGACAAAAACCGACAAAATAACGTGATCTAAATCACACATTTTGACATTAGGACAGGTATGCTGGAATCACCAAGACGGAAAGACAAGAGGTAAAATTTATGACAATGAACATTACCAGCAAACAAATGGAAATTACCCCGGCAATTCGCCAGCACGTCGCAGACCGTCTCGCCAAACTGGATAAATGGCAAACACACTTGATTAATCCACATATCATCCTGTCTAAGGAGCCGCAGGGTTTCATCGCTGACGCAACTATCAATACTCCAAACGGCCATCTGGTCGCCAGCGCAAAACACGAGGATATGTACACCGCTATTAATGATTTGATCAACAAGCTGGAACGGCAGCTCAATAAAGTGCAGCACAAAGGTGAAGCCCGTCGCGCCACGACCTCGGTGAAAGACGCCAGCTTCGCGGAAGAAGTTGAAGAAGAGTAATCCTTTAAATTGAGTTTACCGCCAACGCGCCTTCGGGCGCGTTTTTTATTGACAGGGTGAAAACAGTACGGGTACTTTAACGTTATCAACCACAGGATGATTCCATGAAACTGACGCCGTTTTTCTTCGCATTCTTTTTTACCTTCCCCTGAACGGGAGGCGTTTCGTCGTGTGATAAAGAATGCGAAGACGAACAACAAGGCCTCCCACACCGGGGGGCCTTTTTTATTGATAACGATAAAACGAGACAGACAACACTATGACACCGGAAAACCCGTTACTGGATCTGCGAGTAAAAATCAGCGCGCTGGATGAAAAATTACTGGCACTTCTGGCTGAACGCCGCGCGCTCGCCATCGAAGTGGGTAAAGCCAAACTGGACTCCCACCGTCCGGTACGTGATATCGACCGCGAACGCGACCTGCTGGAACGTCTGATTCAACTCGGCAAAGCCCATCACCTTGACGCACATTACATCACCCGTTTGTTCCAGCTCATCATCGAAGACTCTGTTCTGACCCAGCAAGCGCTGTTGCAGCAGCATCTGAATAAAACCAACCCGCACTCTGCCCGCATCGCGTTTCTTGGCCCTAAGGGCTCCTACTCCCATCTGGCTGCCCGCCAGTACGCTGCACGTCATTTTGAAGAGTTCATTGAGAGCGGCTGCGCAAAGTTCGCCGATATTTTCAATCAGGTGGAAACCGGCCAGGCGGATTACGCCGTCGTGCCGATTGAGAACACCAGTTCCGGTGCCATCAACGACGTGTACGATTTGCTGCAACACACCAGCCTGTCGCTGGTTGGGGAGCTGACAATCCCTATCGATCACTGCGTGCTGGTCTCTGGCTCAACCGATTTGAGCACCATCGAGACGGTCTACAGCCATCCGCAGCCGTTCCAGCAGTGCAGTCAGTTCCTCAACCGTTATCCGAACTGGAAAATTGAGTACACCGAAAGCACCTCCGCAGCGATGGAAAAAGTCGCCCAGGCAAACTCCCCTACCGTCGCGGCGCTGGGCAGCGAGGCGGGCGGTGCGCTGTATGGTCTCCAGGTTCTGGAACGTAACCTGGCAAACCAGACGCAAAACATTACCCGCTTCATCGTGCTGGCACGCAAAGCCATTAATGTCTCTGATCAGGTGCCCGCCAAAACCACCCTGTTGATGGCAACCGGGCAGCAGGCAGGCGCACTGGTTGAAGCGCTGCTGGTACTGCGTAACCACAATCTGATCATGACCCGACTCGAATCGCGCCCGATTCACGGCAATCCGTGGGAAGAGATGTTCTATCTCGACATTCAGGCCAACCTGGAATCACCGTCCATGCAGAAAGCCCTGCGTGAACTGAGCGAAATCACCCGTTCAATGAAGGTGCTGGGCTGTTATCCGAGCGAAAACGTGGTACCGGTTGACCCAAGCTAACGTTCGATAAACCGGCTTTTCTTCATCCCTGCCACACTGACCGGCAGGGTGAAGATAGCGCCGGAGAGGGGATATTGCGCCACCTCTTGCGCATCCATATTTTCCCGCGTGGTCGTGATAAACAGCGTTTTCATATCGTCACCGCCAAAGCAGACCATCGTTGGGCAACGGACCGGCATACGGTACTCTTCCAGTTGCTCTCCCTGAGGTGAAAAGCGCGCGATGCGCCAGCCATCAAACAGCGCACTCCAGTAACAGCCTTCCTCGTCCATCGCGGCACCGTCAGGTATCCCTTCGCCGTCGTTGAACCGGCGGAATACATCCCTTTTACCGGGTTCCCCCTGCTCATCCAGTGGGGTACGGTAGATAACGCCGTTTGGCGTATCAGAAGTAAACATCCACCGCTGGTCGGGGCTGAATGCCAGACCATTATGGCCATGAATGTCGCACTGGATAACTTTTGGCGTCAGATCGTTATCAATGCGCATCAGCAGCGCCCCGTTGTAATCACCCGGTGCCCAGAAGGTCCCGGCGTAGAACTGGCCCCGGTGATCGGTTCCCCCATCATTGAAACGCGCAAGCTGCGGATTCGACGGGTTATCACAGACTTTGCGCTGCAGCAGGCCGTGTTTATCGGAAAGCCAGATGCCGCTTCGCATCGCGACGATAAAGCCGCCGCGTTCGCGCAGGGCGAAACACCCCACCTCTTCGTGGAAAGAGAGCACGGTGTGTTCCGCCGTGGGTAAATGATAACGGTGGATCTCACCTTCAAGAATATCCGCCCAGTAAAGCGCATTTTCCTCTGCACTCCACGTCGGGCATTCGGGCAGATGCCCGGTGTAGTTCAACAGCAGCTGCGGTTCGGCCATGACAGTTCCCCAAAATGAAAAAAGCCAGCAATGCTGGCTTTCAGTATATACATCATCGCATTACTGGCGACTGTCATTTGCATGACGCAACAGCGTGCGGCTCTCGCTCTGGAAACGTTGCGCGTAATCGCCAAACCAGTGTTCGACCTTACGGAAGCTGTCGATAAACGCCTGCTTGTCGCCGTGCTCCAGCAGCGTAATGGCTTCGCCAAAACGCTGGTAGTAACGCTTAATTAGTGCCAGGTTGTTCTCAGACGACATAATAATGTCGGCGTAAAGCTGGGGATCCTGAGCAAACAGACGCCCTACCATCGCCAGCTCCAGACGATAGATAGGCGAAGAGAGTGCCAATAACTGCTCAAGCTGCACATTCTCTTCCGCCAGATGCAGCCCATAGGCAAAGGTCGCAAAGTGGCGCAGCGCCTGGATGAACGCCATGTTCTGATCGTGTTCAACCGCGCTAATGCGGTGCAGCCGCGCGCCCCAAACCTGAATCTGTTCCAGGAACCACTGGTAGGCTTCCGGCTGACGACCATCGCAGTAAACCACCACCTGTTTCGCCAGGCTGCCACTGTCCGGGCCAAACATAGGATGCAGCCCCAGGACCGGCCCCGTGTGCGCGGCCAGCATAGCCTGCAGCGGACCATTTTTCACGGACGCTAAATCCACCAGGATGCAATCTGCAGGTAGCGGAGGAAGCTTCGCAATGATCTGCTCCGTCACGTGAATCGGCACGCTGACGATGACCATTCCGGCATCTTTCATCAGCTCCGGTGCTTTTGCCCAGTCCTCTTTTTCCAGGATACGCACCTGATAGCCAGACAGGGTCAGCATTTTTTCAAACAGCCGCCCCATCTGACCCGCCCCGCCCACAATAACGACCGGGCGCAGGGACGGGCAAAGGGTTTTGAAGCCTTTATCGTTTTCGCTGGAGTAGGACTCCCGCATCACACGACGCAAAACATCTTCAATCAAATCCGGCGAGACGCCCAGCGCCTGGGCCTCTTTACGACGGGAAGCCAGCATGGAGGCCTCGCGCTCCGGAACGTAAATCGGCAGGCCATATTTGCTTTTGACCTCACCCACCTCGGCAACCAGCGCCATACGGCGCGCTAACAGATCCAGCAGCGCCTTATCCACTTCATCAATTTGATCGCGTAATGCGGTCAATTCAGCAACCATACCTAACCTCTTAAGCCAGACGCGTCGCCAGCTGGCCGTTTATATCTTTGTGGATCTCACGCAGCAGCGCATCGGTGGTTTCCCAGCTGATGCAGGCATCCGTCACGGACACACCGTACTTCATTGCGCTGCGCGGTTGTTCAGATGATTGATTGCCTTCATGAATATTGCTCTCAATCATCAGACCGATAATAGAACGGTTGCCGTCTTTGATTTGTGCGACCACCGATTCCGCCACCGCAGGCTGACGACGGTAATCTTTGTTCGAATTACCATGACTGCAATCTACCATCAGTGCCGGGCGCAGTCCCGCCTGCTCCATCTCTTTTTCACACTGTGCCACATCTGCCGGGCTGTAGTTTGGCGCTTTACCGCCACGCAGGATCACATGACCGTCCGGATTACCCTGCGTCTGCAGGAGACAAACCTGGCCCGCCTGGTTAATACCTACAAAGCGATGCGGCATGGCCGCGGCGCGCATGGCGTTGATCGCCGTGGCAAGGCTACCGTCGGTCCCGTTTTTAAAACCAACCGGCATCGACAGACCAGACGCCATTTCACGGTGGGTTTGTGATTCCGTAGTACGCGCACCAATCGCAGACCAGCTAAACAGATCGCCCAGGTACTGCGGGCTGTTCGGATCCAGCGCTTCGGTTGCCAGTGGCAGCCCCATGCTGACCAGCTCAACCAGCAGGCGACGCGCAATCTTCAGACCGGCTTCCACATCAAACGAGCCATCCATGTGCGGATCGTTAATCAACCCTTTCCAGCCAACGGTGGTACGTGGCTTCTCAAAATAGACGCGCATCACCAGGTAGAGGCTATCGCTGACCTCCTCCGCTAATGCTTTAAATCGACGAGCGTACTCAATGGCGGTTTCAGGATCGTTAATGGAACAAGGACCACATACCACCAGCAGACGCGGATCGCGGCCAGCGATAATGTCAGAAATGGTCTGGCGCGAGTGCTCAATTTGAGCCTCCTGCGCGACGCTCAGCGGGAACTCCGCTTTCAGTTGATCCGGTGTAATCAAAACCTGTTCGTCAGTGATATGTACGTTGTTCAGCGCGTCTTTTTGCATGATGGCGATCCTGTAAAGCTCGTTTGCGATAGGTGTTTTCCTCGAAGAGGTGAAACAACGATACCACAACAAGTAAAGATTTCAATCCAAAATACGTACACTTTACTTTACAAAAGCCATTTTACTGCAAAAATCAGCCGTCAAAATCGTAAACCTAAAATTACACCCCCACTTTCTTTTGCCAGGCTATGCTGAAGAAAAAAGGAGAATGGCTATGCGTTCAATCGCTCTGATGCTGTTGTCGCTGTTTTTATCGGGCTGTGAGATCAACCCTTATACCTTCCAGCCCGACTGGACTAGTCCCAGCTGGTTTGATGCGGGTAAAGAAGACGCCATGAATGGTCTGCCGGTTAAAGATAATCAGACGCTGGCCGATAGTTTTAACGACCCGCAGGTTGATCGTAGTGAATATCTTCGTGGCTACGCCGACGGACAGAAAAAAGTGTGTGAGGAAGGTTTTATTCACGCCTGGGGAATAGCAGGTAAATCTTTCCCGGCCAGTTGTGATACTGTTGAAAACGCAGCAAAACTGCATGAATCATGGCAACAAGGAATGGATGAAAGTATGCGTTCCAGCAGACTTAATTAAGCCGTTTTTATACGCCGGAATATATACAACTGTAGGATTTAGCTTAGGTCGTACTCAGTACATTTCTGACATAATGACGGCTTTGATAAACAATGGTATTCTGCCGACAACTCGTAAGGACATCTATTTCCAGAGCGGTATGGCGGATTCTGGTGAGAAATTCATTCTTGATCTCTTTGTTCCGACTCACTCTGGTGCTAATGCTGTTCTTTATGGTGGGCCCAGCACCGGCAGCCACGTTCACAGAAACCGATAAATCGGTACGTTCGATTGTATCGGGTATTGTGAGCTATACCCGATGGCCGTCACTTTCCGGGCAACCTAAACTCTGCGTTTATGCCTCGTCTCACTACACGCAAGCACTGAGCAGCGAAGAAGGGCAAAGCGAGTTACCTTATACTCCCGTCATTGTACGTAACGATCAGGAAGCCCTGTCCGCGACGTGTGATGCTATTTATTTCGGGGCTGAATCGCCTGCAAAACAACTTGAATTAATAAGTCAATATCAGGGCAGAGCATTGCTATTAATCTCAGAGCAGAATCCGGAATGTGTTATTGGCAGTGCATTCTGCCTGATAATCGATCATAACCAGGTCAGATTTTCCGTTAATCTGGATGCATTGACGCGCAGTGGCGTACGCGTCAATCCGGATGTATTAATGCTGGCACGGAATAAGCAGCATGGATAAAGAAATCACTTCAACGCCACGTCCAACGTTTAAAAGCACGTTGAGACGAATCAGCATGATAAGCGTCATCATCACCATGACGTTAATTTGGCTCCTGCTTTGTTTTGCTTCCGTGGTGACATTAAAGCAATACGCCCAAAAAAATCTCGAATTAACCGGCGCAACAATGAGCCACAGCCTTGAAGCCTCACTGGTCTTTAATGATGCGCTGGCGGCTAACGAAACGCTCGCCACCCTGGGTAAACAGGGCCAGTTTGCCGTGGCTGAGGTTCTTAACGCGCATAAAAAGCGGTTTGCTTACTGGTCCTGGAACCCGGAAGAGAATAACGACACGCTGGGTGCATTGGTTAGCCGCTGGCTGTTCCCCGACCCGGTCGCACAGCCGATCATGCATAACGGTAATGCGATCGGCGAAATTCGCCTGACCGCACGCGATAATCTCATCAGCCATTTCATCTGGCTGTCGTTTGCCGTTCTTACCGGCTGTATTCTTTTTGCCACCGCCGTCGCACTTACGATTACACAATCTCTGCATCATGGCATGGTCACGGCGCTGCAAAACATCACCGATGTCGTGCATGACGTACGCACCAACCGCAACTTTTCCCGGCGGGTGAAGGATGGTCGCATCGAAGAATTCCACCAGTTTGGCGAAGACTTCAACAGTCTGCTGGATGAAATGGAAGAGTGGCAGCTTAAGCTGCAGGCGAAAAACGCTCAGCTACTGCGTACCGCCATGCACGATCCTCTCACCGGCCTCGCCAATCGGGCGGCGTTTCGTAGCAGCATCGCGGCATTAATGCACGACGCCTCCGCAAAAACCAACACTGCCCTGCTCTTCCTCGACGGTGATAATTTCAAGTTTATTAACGATACCTGGGGACATGCTGCGGGCGATTGCGTCCTGATTGAAGTCGCCCGCCGGATGGTTGAGTTTGGCGATAAGCGTCATCAGTCATACCGCCTTGGCGGTGACGAGTTTGCGATGGTGCTGTACGGCGTGCAGTCTGCCGCGGAGGTTCAACAGATTTGTGCTGCGTTGTCGCAGCAGTTTATGCGCCCGTTCGATCTGCATAACGGGCAGACAGCAACGATGTCACTTAGCATTGGCTTTGCTCTGGCGTGGGAAAGTGCCTCTGTGGAAGCATTACTGGAGCAAGCCGACCGCAACATGTACCAGGATAAAAACCAGCGTACAAAAGCAATAACTTAGAAAGGATACGATATGTTAAAGCGATACTTCGCGCCGTTATTTCTCGCTTCGATGGTACTGACGGGTTGTCAGTCACCGCCTGAAGGTAAATTCTCCCCTGAGCAAATTGCGGCGATGAAGTCATACGGTTTTAACGAACTGAATGGCGACTGGTCTTTGGGCCTGTCAGATACGATCCTGTTTGATAAAAATGACGCCAGACTGCGCCCGGAAAGTGAAGCGCAGATCCGCACCATGGCCTCTCGCCTGGCGGCTACCGGCCTGAAACACGCCCGTATGGATGGCCACACCGATAATTACGGTGAAGAGAGCTACAATGAAGCGCTGTCGTTAAAACGTGCCAATGCAGTGGCTGACGTCTGGGCCAAAGGCGCCAATATCCCGCGCAGCAACCTCACCACGCAGGGATTAGGTAAAAAATATCCGGTTTCCAGCAACAGTACGGCGCAAGGGCGTGCTGAAAACCGTCGGGTCGCGGTGGTCATCAGCACGCCATAGCCTTATTTAATGGATGATTGTGCGAGCGACACGCCAGTTGCCGCTCGCCAGCGTAGCCAGTCAATCAGCATAAACAGCGCCAGGCTCACGCCCATCACCGGCAATGCCAGCCCCAGCAATACGCTGACCACCACCGTGACGGCTTTTCCCCATCCCGGGAGCGCCAGCCAGCACTGACAAAGCGTCTGAAGCGGATCGGCCGTCGATTGCGCCGGACGACGCATCCACCACATCCGGTATCCCCAGACAATCAGCACACACAGCGCCAGGCCAAATGCGACGAGCAGTAACTGGTTAACCAGCCCGAATAAGATCCCCATATGGAAATCCACCCCCCAGCGGGTCAGCTTTGCCATTAACGGGAAATCCTCAAAGCGGGTTCTGTCCAGAATTTGCATGGAATTTGGATCCACCGCAACGGCATCCACCTGGGTCGGCCAGCGGCGGTCAATTTCCGTCACGGTCCACGCCTGGTCAGCGCTTTTCGCCGGGCGGATTTCGAGTTTATTCGCATCAATCCCGGCCTGGCGGGCAGCGTGCAATACGCCATCGAACTGGGTCAGATCCATCGTCATGTCGGGCATCATCATGCCGGCATGATGCCCATGGTGTTCAGCGTGCTCATCCATCGTGACGGGCGCACCCGAAAGCGTGGTGCTCACCTGCGGCGTGAGCCAGTTCATCTGCGCGCGCAGTTTATCCACGTTGCCGCCCGCCCATTGGGACCACGTCAGGCCGGTCGCAGAAAACAGCAACATTCCCCCCAGCAACACCCAGCCCAGCGTGACATGCAGGCGACGCCGGTTCTGAAAACGATTGTTGAGCCGACGTTTTGGCCGGGTATAAAACCACAGCGCAATCCCGCCCAGCGCGGCGACCCACATCCACGAGGCGGCCAGCTCGCTGTAGAGCCGACCAACGTTACCCAGCATCAGGGACGTATGCAGATAATCAATGGTCTGGCGTAGCGGTAAAATCCCGCTGGTGCCATACACGGTCATATCGCCACGCACCGCAAGAGTAACGGGATCGATAAAAATAGCGCGGGTCTCCGATGGGCCAAGCGACGGGTCGGCAAACATCACCCGGGTGGTTTCACCCGCAGCCAGGCCAGGACGAACGGCGTATAAACGCAGCTCGGTGCCGATGTTTTTTTCCGCCACGGCGATCTGTTCCGCCAGCGGTTGGAGTTCCCCCACGGAATCCGTATGGAGCGCGTGCCGGTACAGAATATTTTCCAGCTGCGGTGTCGCCACGTACAGCGTACCGGTCAGCGCGGCGAAGAAGATAAACGGGCCGACAAACAACCCGACATAGAAATGGAGTCGACGCAGCAGGTTTCCCCATGCCGCGCGCGGAGTGCAGGTAGTCATACTTTTCCTTTTTAAGGCAAAAAGTTATCGATATTTTTTAAAGGGAAAAAGCAGACTGCCGCGGCGGCGCGCGGGTATCAGGATAAAGCCAGGGGAAAAAGTGCCAGTGGCTGACAGCCTGACGCGGCGTCCTGACACGCAGCCTTTGCAGCACGATACTGAGCAGCACAATCAGCGCGAGTATCATGCCCGGCACGTGGGCTAATAGCACGCAGTAGCCACAGGCTTCCGCATGGTCAACCGGCATGCTGTGCTGCTTATCGCCGTGGTGCTCATCCATCGACATCATGCTCATGTCATGGTGCATCCCCGGCATGGTACTCATGGGATCTTTTTGCAGCGAGACGGAGATCAGCGGTGCGATCACGATCAGCAGGATCGCAAACAGCGCGGTCAATGCCGCTGCGCGTTTCCAGTTATGCTGATGCAGTACGTTAATCACTTACCCTCCACGGAAGAGGCCAGCATTGTAAATGATTTATGACGAAAGGGTTAACACGAGAGATGCGATGGGATAAAAAAAGGGCCAGCCTTTCGGCCAGCCCTTTCTAACAGGATGTCGCTTAAGCGAATCTTAGTTCAGACGCTCTTTAATACGAGCAGACTTACCAGTACGCTCACGCAGGTAGTACAGTTTAGCTTTACGTACAGCACCACGACGTTTAACAGCAATGCTGTCAACTACCGGAGAGTGAGTCTGGAAGACACGCTCAACGCCTTCGCCGTTGGAAATTTTACGAACAGTGAATGCAGAGTGCAGACCGCGGTTACGAATAGCGATAACCACGCCCTCGAATGCCTGCAGACGTTTTTTGGAACCTTCAACAACCCATACTTTCACTTCCACGGTGTCACCTGGACGGAAGGAAGGTACGTCCTGCTTCATCTGCTCTTGTTCAAGTTGCTTAATAATGTTGCTCATAATTTAATCTCTTATCCTGGGTAAACTGATATTCGGGAGCGTATTACGCATTCCCATCATGTTCATGCTGCTGTTGCGCGTGTTCAGTTTTGAACTCGGCCAGCAACTTTGCTTGCTCTTCAGTCAGAGCCAGGTTTTCCAGAAGTTCAGGTCTTCTAAGCCAGGTTCGGCCCAGCGACTGCTTCAAACGCCAGCGACGTATCTCAGCATGGTTTCCTGACAGTAACACTGCCGGGACTTCCATCCCTTCTAACACTTCAGGACGGGTATAGTGTGGACAGTCCAGCAACCCATCGGCAAAGGAATCTTCCGTTGCCGAAGCTTCATGGCCCAGTACTCCCGGAATGAACCGGGCGACGGAGTCAATCAGCGTCATTGCGGGTAACTCACCACCGCTGAGAACGTAATCGCCGATAGACCATTCTTCGTCAATCTCGGTTTGAATTACGCGCTCATCTATCCCTTCGTAGCGACCACAGACCAGAATCAGTTTTTGATTCGTCGCCAGTTCGCTGACGCCCGCTTGATCAAGCTTGCGTCCCTGAGGTGACAGATAAATCACCTTTGCGCCTTCACCTGCCGCGGCTTTTGCTGTGTGAATCGCGTCCCGTAAGGGTTGCACCATCATTAACATCCCCGGTCCGCCGCCGTAAGGACGATCGTCCACGGTACGGTGCCGGTCATGCGTGAAGTCACGAGGACTCCAGCTCTGGATGCTCAGCAGGCCATTCTTTACTGCCCGGCCAGTTACCCCGTAATCGGTAATCGCGCGGAACATTTCAGGAAACAGGCTAATTATGCCAATCCACATAGCGCCGTCTTTTACCGTTTATCCGGAGAATTTAAAAACCAGGATCCCAATCTACTTCAATCGTTTGAGTAGCGAGATCGACTTTCTTGATAACCTGTCCATCGAGGAACGGAACCAACCGCTCCTTGATGCCAAATGCATCTTTCAGGTTTGCCTTAATGACGAGAACGTCATTGGACCCGGTTTCCATCATGTCGATGACTTTCCCCAGGCTGTAGCCTTCAGTAGTGACTACCTGGCAACCCATAAGGTCTTTCCAGTAATAGTCGCCTTCTTCGAGCTCCGGCAACTGCGACGAATCCACGACAATTTCACAATTAGTCAGTGCATTCGCGGCATCACGATCGTCAACGCCTTTCAGCTTGATGATGATGTCCTGATTGTGGTGACGCCAGCTTTCCAGCTCGACCTCTTCCCACTTACCGCCTTTCTGGATAAACCAGGGCTGGTAATTAAAAATGCTATCAGCGTCTTCAGTGGAGGAAAACACTCTGAGCCAACCACGGATACCGTAGCAAGAACCCATTTTGCCCAATACAATCGGTTCAACAGGTGCTTTATTGCTCATCATGACCACCGTGACAGATTAAGCTGCTTTGTTTGCTGCTTTGATCAGCGTAGCAACGCGATCGGAAACAGTCGCGCCCTGGCCAACCCAGTGAGCGATACGATCCAGATCCAGACGAGTTTCTTCTTCTGCGCCAGCGGCCAGTGGGTTGAAGAAACCAACGCGCTCGATGAAGCGACCGTTGCGTGCATTACGGCTGTCAGTCACAACAACCTGGTAGAACGGACGCTTTTTAGCGCCGTGACGTGCTAAACGAATAGTTACCATAACATCCTCTTGTGTGAATAAAACAACCGGGCCCCATCGAGGAACGGAGCCCGGGTGTCATATTAAAAGCCCGAAAATTTTACTCATTTTCGGGCAAAAAGCAATCTCAAAAGCGATTATCGCCCAGGAAAACCGGGTGGCATCATGCCTTTCATGCCACGCATCATTTTCGCCATGCCGCCTTTCTTCATTTTCTTCATCATGCGCTGCATGTCGTCGAACTGTTTCAGAAGGCGGTTAACGTCCTGCACCTGCATGCCGCAACCGGCTGCGATACGGCGCTTACGGGAACCTTTGATGATATCCGGGTTAGCACGCTCTTTGAGGGTCATTGAGTTGATGATCGCCTCCATACGCACCAGCACCTTGTCATCCATCTGCGCTTTTACGTTGTCTGGGATCTGGCCCATGCCCGGCAGTTTGCCCATCAGGCTTGCCATGCCGCCCATGTTTTTCATCTGACGCAGCTGCTCAAGGAAGTCGGTCAGATCGAAACCGTCACCTTTTTTCAGCTTGCTGGCCAGCTTCTCGGCCTGCGCACGGTCAACTTTGCTCTCGATATCTTCAATCAGCGACAGTACGTCGCCCATGCCGAGGATACGGGAGGCAATACGGTCCGGGTGGAACGGCTCCAGCGCTTCGGTTTTTTCGCCCACACCGAGGAATTTGATCGGCTTACCGGTGATATGACGAATAGAAAGCGCCGCACCGCCGCGGGCGTCACCGTCCACTTTGGTCAGCACCACGCCGGTTAACGGCAGCGCTTCGTTGAACGCTTTCGCGGTGTTCGCCGCATCCTGGCCGGTCATGGCGTCAACCACAAACAGGGTCTCTACCGGGTTGATAGAAGCATGCACCTGTTTGATTTCGTCCATCATCGCTTCGTCGACGTGCAGACGACCGGCGGTATCCACCAGCAGCACGTCGTAGAACTTCAGCTTCGCCTCTTTCAGCGCTGCGTTCACGATGTCGACTGGCTTCTGGGCCACGTCAGACGGGAAGAAATCGACCCCAACCTGCTGCGCCAGGGTCTCCAGCTGTTTGATCGCCGCCGGGCGATAAACGTCCGCAGAAACCACCAGCACTTTTTTCTTGTGCTTCTCGCGCAGGAATTTACCCAGCTTACCGACGCTGGTGGTTTTACCCGCCCCCTGCAGACCCGCCATCAACACGACGGCCGGAGGCTGAGCCGCCAGGTTCAGGACCTGGTTCTCTTCGCCCATCGCCGAAACCAGTTCGTTACGAACGATTTTGACGAACTCCTGACCCGGGGTCAGGCTCTTGTTAACTTCATGACCAACCGCCTTCTCTTTAACGCGGTTGATAAAATCACGAACAACCGGCAACGCGACGTCTGCTTCCAGCAGCGCCATGCGCACTTCGCGCAGCGTTTCCTTGATGTTGTCTTCAGTAAGGCGTCCGCGGCCGCTGATGTTGCGCAGCGTGCGCGACAAACGATCGGTTAAATTATCAAACATTGTCTCTCGCCTGAGTAGAAACGTTGGGCCGCCATGAGCGACACATACACAGAATTTTGCCGGAGTATAACATGAAGGCGCCTTTGTTGTTATGCAACGGTTGGAGCAGGCGTCACGTAACGTTATACTGCTTCTCTTTCTTATTAAGACAACTGTCGATGCCTATATGCCTGTTTTCGCACTGATCGCCCTTGTTGCCTACTCTGTCAGCCTTGCGCTGATCATTCCCGGACTGCTGCAAAAAAACAGCGGCTGGCGGCGCATGGCTATTCTGTCGGCGGTGATCGCACTGATTAGTCACGCTTTTGCGCTGGAATCGCGCATCATTCCCGGTGACGGCAGCGTGCAAAACCTGAGCGTGCTGAACGTCGGTTCGCTGGTCAGCCTGATGATCTGTACGGTGATGACCATTGTCGCCTCTAAGAATCGCGGCTGGTTATTGCTGCCCATTGTTTATGCCTTCGCGCTGATCAATCTGGCCTTAGCAACCTTTATGCCCAATGAGTTCATTACGCATCTGGAAGCCACGCCGGGCATGCTGGTGCACATCGGCCTGTCGCTGTTCTCTTACGCAACGCTGATCATTGCCGCGCTCTATGCCATGCAGCTCGCCTGGATTGACTACCAGTTGAAAAACAAAAAACTGGCGTTTAACCATGAGATGCCGCCGCTGATGGTCATTGAGCGTAAGATGTTCCACATCACCCAGGTCGGCGTAGTATTATTGACCTTAACGCTCTGCACTGGCCTGTTTTATATGAAAAACCTGTTCAGCGTGGAGAATATCGACAAAGCGGTGCTCTCCATCATCGCGTGGTTTGTCTATATTGTGCTGTTATGGGGCCATTATCATGAGGGCTGGCGCGGTCGTCGCGTGGTCTGGTTCAACGTCGCGGGTGCGGGCATTCTCACCCTTGCCTATTTCGGAAGTCGCTTCATACAGCAATTTGCTGGCTAAGTAACAAAGGAGTTCCCCCTGGAACACATCTCTACCACCACGCTGATCGTTACGCTGATCGTCATGGTGGTCATCTCCGCCTATTTCTCTGGCTCGGAAACCGGCATGATGACCTTAAACCGCTACCGGTTACGTCATCGTGCTAAACAGGGTAACCGTGCCGCACGTCGCGTTGAAAAGCTGCTCCGTAAACCGGATCGCCTGATAAGTCTGGTGCTTATCGGTAACAACCTCGTCAATATCCTCGCCTCTGCGCTGGGCACCATTGTCGGGATGCGCCTGTACGGCAACGCCGGGGTCGCGATTGCTACCGGCGTACTGACGTTTGTAGTGCTGGTGTTTGCGGAAGTGCTGCCCAAAACCATCGCTGCGCTTTACCCGGAAAAAGTGGCTTACCCGAGCAGCTTCCTGCTGGCACCGCTGCTGATCCTGATGATGCCGCTGGTCTGGCTGTTGAATATGGTCACCCGTATCCTGATGCGCATGGTCGGCATCAAAGCCGACGTCGCCATCAGCAGTGCACTCAGCAAAGACGAGCTGCGCACCATCGTGAACGAATCCCGCTCGCAGATTTCACGCCGCAATCAGGACATGCTCCTGTCGGTGCTGGATCTGGAAAAGGTCAGCGTTAACGACATTATGGTGCCGCGTAACGAAATCGTCGGGATTGATATTAACGACGACTGGAAGGCCATCGTCCGCCAACTGACCCACTCCCCGCACGGACGCATTGTGCTTTATCGCGACTCCCTGGACGACGCCATCAGTATGCTGCGCGTACGGGAAGCCTATCGCCTGATGACCGAGAAAAAAGAGTTCACTAAAGAGGTGATGCTGCGCGCCGCCGACGAGATTTACTACGTGCCGGAAGGAACGCCGCTCAGCACGCAGCTGGTAAAATTCCAGCGTAACAAAAAGAAAGTCGGCCTGGTGGTCGATGAGTATGGCGATATTCAGGGGCTGGTGACGGTCGAAGATATTCTGGAAGAGATTGTCGGAGACTTTACCACCTCCATGTCCCCTTCTCTTGCGGAAGAGGTCACACCGCAAAACGACGGTTCGGTGCTGATTGACGGCAGCGCGAACATCCGCGAACTCAATAAAGCCTTTAACTGGCATCTGCCGGAAGATGAGGCTCGCACCATGAACGGGATGATTCTGGAAGCACTGGAAGAGATCCCGGCGGCGGGCACACGCGTGCGTATTGAGCAGTACGATATTGATATCCTGGACGTGCAGGACAATATGATTAAGCAGGTGAAGGTCCTGCCTGTTAAACCACTGCGCGAAAGTATCGCGGAATGATGTTGTAGGCCGGGCAAGGCGAAGCCGCCGCCCGGCACTACGGGACGGCAAATTACGCTTTCGCTTTCGCCACGGTCACCATCGCAGCACGGATGGTACGGCCGTTCAGGGTATACCCTTTCTGCATCACGCCCAGCACTTTACCGGCTTCAACGTCTTCTGATTCCACCATCGCAATCGCCTGGTGTACGTTAGGATCCAGCGGGACGTCGGTATCGGCAATCACTTCCACGCCGAACTTACGCACCACGTCCAGCATGGATTTCAGCGTCAGTTCGATACCTTCGATCATTGCCGCGTTGTCCGGATTCGCTTTATCAGCCACTTCCAGGGCGCGATCGAGGCTGTCGATTACCGGCAGCAGTTCGTTGACGAATTTCTCCAGCGCAAACTTATGCGCCTTCTCAACGTCCTGTTCGGTACGACGACGCAGGTTTTCCATTTCCGCCTTGATGCGCAGAACACTGTCGCGTTCGCGATTCTGTGCTTCTACCAGTTGGGCTTCCAGATTCGCAATTTTTTCATCGCGCGGGTCCACCTGCTCAGCAGATGCGTCTGGCTCTACAGCCTCAACGTCATCGTGCTGTTCCGTGATAATTTCTTCAGGGGCTTGCCCCTCAGGCGTTTTCTGTTCTTTACTACTCATGAATTTCTCCGCGTTTTTCTGCATTCATCTCGCTAACTTCGCTTATTATGGGGATCAGTTTCCTGGATTCAAGGGAACAAGAGAGATTGTCATCATTCATCAGGCACAAGGACCTCCAGAAAATGAATAATCATTTCAGGTGTATTGGGATCGTCGGGCACCCGCGTCACCCTACGGCATTGACGACACATGAAATGTTGTATCGCTGGCTGTGTAGCAAAGGCTATGAAGTGATGGTTGAGCAGCAGATCGCTCAGGAGCTGCAGCTTAAGAGCGTTAAAACCGGCACGCTGGCAGAGATTGGACAGCAGGCGGATCTTGCCGTGGTGGTCGGCGGCGACGGCAACATGCTTGGCGCGGCTCGCACGCTGGCGCGCTACGACATAAAAGTCATCGGCATCAACCGTGGCAATCTCGGTTTTCTGACCGACCTCGACCCGGACAACGCGCAGCAGCAGCTGGCCGATGTGCTGGAAGGACATTACATCAGCGAAAAACGTTTTTTACTGGAAGCGCAGGTGTGTCAGCAGGACTGCCAGAAACGCATCAGTACCGCCATTAACGAGGTGGTACTTCACCCCGGCAAAGTGGCGCATATGATTGAGTTCGAAGTGTATATCGATGAAATCTTCGCGTTCTCCCAGCGCTCTGACGGGCTGATTATCTCCACGCCGACGGGCTCGACCGCCTATTCGCTTTCCGCGGGAGGACCAATCCTGACGCCTTCGCTGGATGCCATTACGCTGGTGCCGATGTTCCCGCACACCCTTTCTGCCCGCCCGCTGGTGATTAACGGCAGCAGCACCATTCGCCTGCGTTTCTCGCACCGCCGTAATGACCTGGAGATCAGCTGCGACAGCCAGATCGCACTGCCTATTCAGGAAGGTGAAGATGTGCTAATTCGGCGATGTGATTATCACCTGAACCTTATTCACCCGAAAGATTATAGCTATTTCAATACATTAAGCTCGAAGCTTGGCTGGTCAAAAAAATTGTTCTGATTTTGCATCCAGTACTTTACTGTATAAAAAACCAGTTTATACTGTATGAAAACACAGTTATGGTTTTTCATACAGGAAAACAATTATGCTGGCACAACTGACCATCAGCAACTTTGCCATTGTTCGTGAGCTTGAGATCGATTTCCACAGCGGCATGACGGCGATCACCGGGGAAACCGGTGCGGGTAAATCCATTGCCATTGATGCCCTCGGCTTGTGCCTTGGCGGGCGTGCTGAGGGTGACATGGTGCGCATGGGCGCCAACCGTGCTGACCTCTGCGCTCGCTTCTCCCTAAAAGACACCCCTGCGGCTCTGCGCTGGCTCGAAGAAAACCAGCTTGAAGATGGACGTGAGTGTTTACTTCGTCGCGTTATCAGCAGCGACGGTCGTTCACGCGGTTTTATCAACGGCACGGCGGTACCGCTTTCTCAGCTTCGCGAGCTGGGTCAGTTGCTTATTCAGATCCATGGTCAGCACGCGCATCAGCAGCTGGTTAAGCCGGAGCAGCAAAAATCGCTACTCGATGGCTATGCAGGTGAGTATGCACTTACTCAGTTGATGGCAGAACACTATCGCCAGTGGCACCAGAGTTGCCGCGAGCTGGCTCAGCACCAGCAGCAAAGCCAGGAGCGTGCCGCACGCGCCGAGCTGCTGGAGTATCAGCTCAAAGAGCTGAACGAGTTTAACCCGCAGGCGGGTGAGTTCGAACTTATTGACGAAGAGTACAAGCGTCTGGCCAACAGTGGCCATCTGCTCTCTACCAGCCAGAACGCCCTCACCTTACTGGCAGATGGCGAAGACGTTAATCTGCAAAGCCAGCTGTATAACGTGCGTCAGCTTGTTACCGAGCTGGCGGGCATGGACAGCAAACTGTCCGGCGTGCTGGATATGCTGGAAGAGGCGGCGATTCAAATCTCTGAAGCCAGTGATGAACTGCGCCACTACTGTGAACGCCTGGATCTCGACCCCAATCGCCTGTTTGAGCTGGAACAACGAATTTCCCGTCAGATTTCTTTGGCGCGCAAGCACCACGTCACGCCAGAAGAGTTGCCTGCTTTTTATCAGTCTCTCCTTGATGAACAGCAGCAACTTGACGATCAGGCTGATTCACTGGAAACGCTGACTCTGGCGGTAAACCAGCACCATCAGCAGGCGCTGACCACGGCGAAACAGCTGCATGATGTTCGTCAGCATTATGCTCAGGAACTCAGCCAGCACATCACCGACAGCATGCATACGCTGGCGATGCCGCACGGCATATTCACGATTGATGTCCGCTTCGAAGAGAACTCCCTGACGGCGGAAGGCGCGGATCGCATCGAGTTCCGTGTCACCACCAACCCAGGCCAGCCGTTACAGCCTATTTCCAAAGTGGCATCTGGCGGTGAGCTCTCCCGTATTGCTCTGGCGATCCAGGTTATCACCGCCCGTAAAATGGAAACCCCGGCCCTGATTTTCGATGAAGTGGATGTGGGGATCAGCGGCCCGACGGCGGCGGTAGTGGGTAAACTGCTGCGCCAGCTCGGTGAATCGACTCAGGTGATGTGCGTCACCCACCTGCCGCAGGTGGCGGGCTGTGGTCATCATCACTTTATCGTCAGCAAAGAAACGGACGGTGAAATGACCGAGACGCACATGAAACCGCTGGATAAACGCTCGCGCCTGCAGGAGCTGGCTCGTCTGCTGGGAGGCAGCGAAGTCACCCGCAATACGCTCGCGAATGCGAAAGAACTGCTGGCGGCATAAACTTTTTCGGGATCTCAGGGTCATACAGAACAACAAAAACGCCGCCAGACCGGTTTCAAAGTGGGGCAAGGTCTATTATCATCGGCATATTACATATGAGCCGCGTACTGCTCGGGCCCGAAAAGGAATCAAATCACTATGCGCTGTAAAACGCTGACCGCTGCCGCTGCGGTTCTTCTGATGTTGACCGCAGGCTGTTCCACTCTGGAGAAAGTGGTTTACCGTCCTGACATCAACCAGGGGAACTACCTTACCCCTAACGATGTGTCTAAAATCCGTGTAGGGATGACACAACAGCAGGTCGCTTATGCACTGGGAACCCCGATGATGTCCGATCCGTTCGGCACCAACACCTGGTTCTATGTATTCCGTCAGCAGCCTGGCCACGAAGATGTGACCCAGCAGACCCTGACGCTGACCTTCAGCAGCGCCGGTGTGTTGACCAACATCGACAACAAGCCTGCCCTGACCAAATAATCCGGCGTCAGAAATGCAAAAAGGTGCTCAATGAGCACCTTTTTTGTATCGACATTTCGCACTGGATCGTAGCCCCGGTAAGCGCAGCGCCACTGGGGGAGAAAAGCACTACTTACCAGATTTCTCCGCACGCTGGCGACGCAGCTCTTTCGGGTCGGCAATCAACGGGCGATAAATCTCCACCCGGTCGCCCTCTTTCAGCACATCACCCAGTTTCACCGGGCGGCTGTAAATGCCGACTTTATTTTTTGCCAGATCGATATCGCGACGAAGCTCCAGAATGCCAGAAGCTCGGATAGCCGCCTCAACGGTTGCGCCCTCTTCCAGCGTCACGCGCTGCAGATACTGCTTCTCAGGCAACGCGTAGACCACTTCCACAGCTATCTTATGCGACACTGTAGACCTCTTTGGCGCGGGTCGTGAACGCCTGAACCATATTGGACGCTAGCTCTTTGAAGATGCGGCCAAACGCCAGCTCAATCAGCTTATTGGTAAACTCAAAGTCCAGATGGAACTCGATGCGGCAGGCATCAGCGCTTAGCGGCGTAAACTTCCAGCCTCCCATCAGGGTCTTGAATGGACCATCCACCAGATGCATCAAAATACTCTGATTGTTCGTCAGCGTATTGCGGGTGGTGAACGTCTTGCTGATCCCCGCTTTGGAGACATCCACCGCCGCCGTCATCTGCGTCGGGCCAGACTCCAGAACGCGGCTCCCGGTACACCCAGGGATAAATTCTGGATAAGACTGAACATCGTTCACTAACTGATACATTTGTTCCGCGCTGTAAGGTACAAGCGCAGTACGGCTAATCTGAGGCATAGCATTTCCCATGGTCACACAACGGACAAATAATAACATTTATCACCTGTTAAAAAAACGCTAAGCCTCATCTCGTGCTAAGATAGCGCGTTAGACCTCACAGGACGCAATGAGGTGACTTTTTGAAATCAGATTACCGACGGCTTTACGACACTTATGACGAAGAAAAAAGCACATAAACCAGGCTCGGCGACCATTGCGCTCAACAAGCGTGCTCGCCATGAGTATTTCATTGAAGAAGAATTTGAAGCTGGCCTTGCCCTGCAGGGCTGGGAAGTAAAATCGCTGCGCGCCGGGAAAGCCAACATCGGCGATAGCTACGTCATCCTGAAAGATGGCGAAGCCTTCCTGTTCGGTGCCAACTTTACGCCGCTGACCGTCGCCTCTTCGCACTACGTGTGTGACCCAACGCGTACCCGTAAGCTGCTGCTGAACAAGCGTGAACTGGAATCCCTCTACGGGCGCATTAACCGTGAAGGCTTTACCGTGGTCGCGCTGTCGCTGTACTGGAAAAACGCCTGGTGCAAAGTAAAAGTTGGCGTTGCCAAAGGTAAAAAACAGCACGACAAACGTACTGACCTGAAAGAGCGCGAATGGCAACTCGACAAAGCGCGCATTATGAAAAACGCAGGACGTTGATTCTGCACACTTATTGTACTATTCAATAAGTTAGCGTTCCGGGCTGGTATCCAGGAAGTGAAATCTGGTATACTGAGTTCAACACTATTGGGGCTGATTCTGGATTCGACGGGATTTGCGAAACCCAAGGTGCATGCCGAGGGGCGGTTTGCCTCGTTAAAAGCCGCAAAAAAATAGTCGCAAACGACGAAAACTACGCTTTAGCAGCTTAATAACCTGCTCTGAGCCCTCTCTCCCTAGCTTCCGCTCTTAAGACGGGGATCAAAGAGAGGTCAAACCCAAAAGAGATCGCGTGGAAGCCCTGCCTGGGGTTGAAGCGTTAAAACTAATCAGGCTAGTTCGTTAGTGGCGTGTCTGTCCGCAGCTGGCGTGCGAATGTAAAGACAAACTAAGCATGTAGTACCGAGGATGTAGAAATTTCGGACGCGGGTTCAACTCCCGCCAGCTCCACCAAATATTGATGTACTGAAGTTCAGTAAAGTCTACTAAGCCCGCACAGCACAAGCTCTGCGGGCTTTTTTACGTCTATTGTAGTCTAGTGAGAATTGCTGAGAACTACGAGTTATGGCACCCTGAATGGGACCCACGAAGATGGGTCCTAAAATCGAGGGTCCCAAACATTGAATCGCCACGGGTTTAACAGACACCTCAGAGTCATTTAAGATGGCTTAAAGAGAGGTGCCCATGAGCGGTAAGCGTTATCCCGAAGAGTTTAAAACTGAAGCAGTCAAACAGGTTGTTGATCG
>NZ_JAQZRK010000046.1:0-29235 GCF_028737495.1 Enterobacter cloacae complex sp. 2022EL-00981 | reverse complement strand
TGACCGGTACCATCGAACTGCCAGAAGGCGTAGAGATGGTAATGCCAGGCGACAACATCAAGATGGTTGTGACTCTGATCCACCCAATCGCGATGGACGACGGTCTGCGTTTCGCAATCCGTGAAGGTGGCCGTACCGTTGGCGCGGGCGTGGTTGCTAAAGTTCTCGGCTAATTGCTGATAACATTTGACGCAATGCGCAATAAAAGGGCATCATTTGATGCCCTTTTTGCACGCTTTCACGCCAGAACCTGGCTCATCAGTGATTATTTTTGTCATAATCATTGCTGAGACAGGCTCTGCAGAGAGCGTATAATTCGAAAAGCGAATTAGCATTTCGATTTGGTTTGCCTCGCGATCGCGGGGTGAAAATGTTTGTAGAATACTTCTGACAGGTTGGTTTATGAGTGCGAATACCGAAGCTCAAGGGAGCGGGCGCGGCCTGGAAGCGATGAAATGGGTAGTGGTAGCCGTTCTGCTGATCGTAGCGATCGTCGGCAACTATCTTTATCGTGACATTATGCTGCCGCTACGCGCGCTTGCAGTGGTAATTCTGATTGCTGCAGCGGGTGGTGTCGCGCTGTTGACGACAAAAGGCAAAGCGACTGTCGCTTTTGCCCGCGAAGCGCGTACCGAAGTCCGTAAGGTAATTTGGCCGACTCGCCAGGAAACATTGCACACCACGCTGATCGTAGCGGCGGTAACCGCTGTAATGTCACTGATCCTGTGGGGACTGGATGGTATTCTGGTTCGCCTGGTATCCTTTATCACTGGCCTGAGGTTCTGAGATGTCTGAAGCCCCTAAAAAGCGCTGGTACGTCGTTCAGGCGTTTTCCGGTTTTGAAGGCCGCGTAGCAACGTCGCTGCGTGAGCATATCAAATTACACAACATGGAAGAGTTATTTGGCGAAGTTATGGTTCCGACCGAAGAAGTGGTCGAGATCCGTGGCGGCCAACGCCGCAAAAGCGAGCGTAAATTCTTCCCGGGTTACGTGCTGGTTCAGATGGTTATGAACGACGCGAGCTGGCACCTTGTGCGCAGCGTACCGCGCGTGATGGGCTTTATCGGCGGCACGTCTGACCGTCCGGCGCCAATCAGCGACAAAGAAGTTGATGCGATTATGAACCGCCTGCAGCAGGTGGGTGATAAGCCGCGTCCGAAAACGCTGTTTGAACCGGGTGAAATGGTTCGTGTTAATGACGGTCCGTTTGCTGACTTTAATGGCGTGGTCGAAGAAGTGGATTACGAGAAATCCCGCCTGAAAGTTTCTGTTTCTATCTTCGGTCGTGCGACCCCGGTAGAACTGGACTTTGCCCAGGTAGAAAAAGCCTAAGCAGCGATCAAAAAAGCGGCGATTTAATCGTTGCACAGGGCGCGAGATTGGAATACAATTTCGCGCCTTTTGTTTTTATGGGCCACGGCCTGTAAAACGATTTTATTCACGGGGAGCCTCGCTGAGGCGCTATCACCCAATCAGAGGATTTTAGAATGGCTAAGAAAGTACAAGCCTACGTCAAGCTGCAGGTTGCAGCTGGTATGGCGAACCCAAGTCCACCAGTTGGTCCAGCTCTGGGTCAGCAGGGTGTGAACATCATGGAATTCTGTAAAGCGTTTAACGCCAAAACTGAATCCCTGGAAAAAGGTCTGCCAATCCCAGTTGTAATCACTGTTTACGCTGACCGTTCTTTCACTTTCGTTACCAAAACCCCTCCTGCAGCAGTTCTGCTGAAGAAAGCGGCTGGTATCAAGTCTGGTTCCGGTAAACCGAACAAAGACAAAGTGGGTAAAATTTCCCGCGCTCAGCTGCAGGAAATCGCGCAGACCAAAGCTGCCGACATGACTGGTGCCGACATTGAAGCGATGACTCGCTCTATCGAAGGTACTGCACGTTCCATGGGCCTGGTAGTGGAGGACTAAGAAATGGCTAAACTGACCAAGCGCATGTCCGTGATCCGTGACAAAGTTGATGCGACCAAACAGTACGACATCAACGAAGCTATCGCTCTGCTGAAAGAACTGGCTACCGCTAAGTTCGTTGAAAGCGTTGACGTTGCTGTTAACCTGGGCATCGATGCTCGTAAATCTGATCAGAACGTTCGTGGTGCAACTGTACTGCCACATGGTACTGGCCGTTCCGTTCGCGTAGCTGTATTTACTCAGGGTGCAAACGCAGAAGCTGCTAAAGCTGCTGGCGCTGAACTGGTAGGTATGGAAGATCTGGCTGACCAGATCAAAAAAGGCGAAATGAACTTTGACGTTGTTATCGCATCTCCAGATGCAATGCGCGTTGTTGGCCAGCTGGGCCAGGTTCTGGGTCCACGCGGCCTGATGCCAAACCCGAAAGTGGGTACTGTAACCCCTAACGTTGCTGAAGCGGTTAAGAACGCTAAAGCAGGTCAGGTTCGTTATCGTAACGACAAAAACGGCATCATCCACACCACCATCGGTAAAGTGGACTTCGACGCTGACAAACTGAAAGAAAACCTGGAAGCTCTGCTGGTTGCGCTGAAAAAAGCAAAACCAACTCAGGCGAAAGGCGTGTACATCAAGAAAGTTAGCATCTCCACCACCATGGGTGCAGGTGTTGCAGTTGACCAGGCTGGCCTGAGCGCTGCTGCAAACTAATGCCTTTACGTGGGCGGTGATTTTGTCTACAATCTTACCCCCACGTTTGCTAACGAAAGTTAGCGGCTAAAAGAATTGTTCGTTGGAGCCTGGCCTAATCCAGGCCTCCGTCGAAGACCGCAGGTGTTTCGCAAGAGACTTAATCCCCTGCGTAGACGGTGACAGAACGCTAAGATTATTTTTGGATATTCTGGCTTGTTTCTGCTCACCGTATTAAGACGCTCTTTCCGTTGGGAAGAGTGAAGTGAGTTCCGGAACATGAGTTCCGGCAAACATCCAGGAGCAAAAGCTAATGGCTTTAAATCTTCAAGACAAACAAGCGATTGTTGCTGAAGTCAGCGAAGTAGCCAAAGGCGCGCTGTCTGCAGTAGTTGCGGATTCCCGTGGCGTAACTGTAGATAAAATGACTGAACTGCGTAAAGCAGGTCGTGAAGCTGGCGTTTACATGCGTGTTGTTCGTAACACCCTGCTGCGCCGTGCTGTTGAAGGTACCTCTTTTGAGTGCCTGAAAGACACGTTTGTTGGTCCGACCCTGATTGCATACTCTATGGAACACCCGGGCGCTGCTGCTCGTCTGTTCAAAGAGTTCGCGAAAGCGAATGCAAAATTTGAGGTCAAAGCCGCTGCCTTTGAAGGTGAGCTGATCCCGGCGTCTCAGATCGACCGCCTGGCAACTCTGCCGACCTACGAAGAAGCAATTGCACGCCTGATGGCAACCATGAAAGAAGCTTCGGCTGGCAAACTGGTTCGTACTCTGGCTGCTGTACGCGATGCGAAAGAAGCTGCTTAATCGCAGTTATCTTTATAAAGCATCTGCTTACGTATAAACTTATTCTGATATTCAGGAACAATTTAAATGTCTATCACTAAAGATCAAATCATTGAAGCAGTATCCGCTATGTCCGTAATGGACGTTGTTGAGCTGATCTCTGCAATGGAAGAAAAATTCGGTGTTTCTGCTGCTGCTGCTGTAGCTGTTGCTGCTGGCCCAGCTGCTGACGCTGCTGAAGAGAAAACTGAATTCGACGTAATTCTGAAAGCTGCTGGCGCGAACAAAGTTGCAGTAATCAAAGCTGTTCGTGGCGCTACCGGTCTGGGTCTGAAAGAAGCTAAAGACCTGGTAGAATCTGCTCCAGCTGCGCTGAAAGAAGGCGTGAGCAAAGACGACGCAGAAGCACTGAAAAAATCTCTGGAAGAAGCTGGCGCTGAAGTTGAAGTTAAATAAGCCAACTTTTCTGGTTGCAGCCTAAGTAATTAGGCTGATGGCTGGTGACTTTTTAGTCACCAGCCTTTTTGCGCTGTAAGGCCTCGGTAGCATTTCACACTGTTTGACTATCGATGTGTCTTTCAATGCTTGTTTCTATCGACGACTTAATATACTGCGACAGGGTGCTCGCTCTGTGTAAATCGCAATGAAATGGTTTAAGCGTGATAGCAACAGGTATTGCGGAAAGTATTCAATTTTCCGGTCCACAAAATGGTGTTGCACAAACTGTCCCTTCGTCGGACAGATGGGTCGACTTGTCAGCGAGCTGAGGAACCCTATGGTTTACTCCTATACCGAGAAAAAACGTATTCGTAAGGATTTTGGTAAACGTCCACAAGTTCTGGACATTCCATATCTCCTTTCTATCCAGCTTGACTCGTTCCAGAAGTTTATCGAGCAAGATCCTGAAGGGCAGTACGGTCTGGAAGCAGCCTTCCGTTCCGTGTTCCCAATTCAGAGCTACAGCGGTAACTCCGAGCTGCAGTACGTCAGCTACCGCCTTGGCGAACCGGTGTTTGACGTTCAGGAATGTCAGATCCGTGGCGTGACCTATTCCGCACCGCTGCGCGTAAAACTGCGTCTGGTGATCTACGAGCGCGAAGCGCCGGAAGGCACTGTTAAAGACATTAAAGAACAAGAAGTCTACATGGGTGAAATTCCACTCATGACAGACAACGGTACTTTCGTTATCAACGGTACTGAGCGTGTTATCGTTTCCCAGCTGCACCGTAGCCCGGGCGTCTTCTTCGACAGCGATAAAGGTAAAACACACTCTTCCGGTAAAGTACTGTATAACGCGCGCATCATTCCTTACCGTGGTTCATGGCTGGACTTCGAGTTCGATCCAAAAGACAACCTGTTTGTCCGTATCGACCGTCGTCGTAAACTGCCTGCAACCATCATTCTGCGCGCACTGAACTATACCACTGAACAGATCCTGGACCTGTTCTTTGAAAAAGTGATCTTTGAAATCCGCGACAACAAGCTGCAGATGGAGCTGGTGCCGGAACGTCTGCGTGGTGAGACCGCGTCGTTCGACATCGAAGCCGACGGCAAAGTGTATGTGGAAAAAGGTCGCCGTATTACCGCGCGCCACATCCGTCAGCTGGAAAAAGATGATATCAAACACATCGAAGTTCCGGTTGAATACATTGCAGGAAAAGTAGCCGCGAAAGATTACGTTGATGAATCAACTGGCGAGCTGATCTGCCCGGCTAACATGGAGCTGAGCCTGGATCTGCTGGCTAAGCTGAGTCAGGCTGGCCACAAACGTATCGAAACGCTGTTCACTAACGATCTGGACCACGGTCCGTACATCTCTGAGACTGTACGCGTCGACCCAACCAACGATCGTCTGAGCGCGCTGGTAGAAATCTACCGCATGATGCGTCCTGGTGAGCCACCAACTCGCGAAGCGGCTGAAAGCCTGTTCGAGAACCTGTTCTTCTCTGAAGACCGCTACGATCTGTCTGCGGTTGGTCGTATGAAGTTCAACCGTTCTCTGCTGCGCGATGAGATCGAAGGTTCCGGTATCCTGAGCAAAGACGACATCATCGAAGTGATGAAGAAGCTCATCGATATCCGTAACGGTAAAGGCGAAGTGGACGACATCGACCACCTCGGCAACCGTCGTATCCGTTCCGTAGGCGAAATGGCGGAAAACCAGTTCCGCGTTGGCCTGGTGCGTGTAGAGCGTGCGGTGAAAGAGCGTCTGTCTTTGGGCGATCTGGATACCCTGATGCCTCAGGATATGATCAACGCCAAGCCGATTTCTGCAGCCGTGAAAGAGTTCTTCGGTTCCAGCCAGCTGTCTCAGTTTATGGACCAGAACAACCCGCTGTCTGAGATTACGCACAAACGCCGTATCTCTGCACTCGGTCCAGGCGGTCTGACCCGTGAACGCGCAGGCTTCGAAGTTCGAGACGTACACCCGACTCACTACGGTCGCGTATGTCCAATCGAAACGCCTGAAGGTCCAAACATCGGTCTGATCAACTCCCTGTCCGTGTACGCACAGACAAACGAATACGGTTTCCTTGAGACCCCGTACCGTAAAGTGACTGACGGTGTTGTTACCGACGAAATTCATTACCTGTCTGCTATTGAAGAAGGCAACTACGTTATCGCTCAGGCGAACTCCAACCTGGATGACGAAGGCCACTTTGTAGAAGATCTGGTTACCTGCCGTAGCAAAGGCGAATCCAGCTTGTTCAGCCGCGACCAGGTTGACTACATGGACGTATCCACCCAGCAGGTGGTATCCGTTGGTGCGTCCCTGATCCCGTTCCTGGAACACGATGACGCCAACCGTGCATTGATGGGTGCGAACATGCAACGTCAGGCCGTTCCAACTCTGCGTGCTGATAAGCCGCTGGTTGGTACCGGTATGGAACGTGCTGTTGCCGTTGACTCCGGTGTTACTGCAGTGGCTAAGCGTGGCGGTACTGTTCAGTACGTTGACGCATCCCGTATCGTTATCAAAGTTAACGAAGACGAGATGTATCCGGGCGAAGCGGGTATCGACATCTACAACCTGACCAAATACACCCGTTCTAACCAGAACACCTGTATCAACCAGATGCCTTGCGTATCTCTGGGTGAGCCAGTTGAGCGCGGCGACGTGCTGGCAGACGGTCCGTCCACCGACCTCGGTGAACTGGCGCTCGGTCAGAACATGCGCGTAGCGTTCATGCCGTGGAACGGTTACAACTTCGAAGACTCCATCCTCGTCTCCGAACGTGTGGTACAGGAAGATCGTTTCACCACCATCCACATTCAGGAACTGGCCTGTGTGTCCCGTGACACCAAGCTGGGGCCAGAAGAGATCACCGCTGACATCCCTAACGTGGGTGAAGCTGCGCTCTCCAAACTGGATGAATCCGGTATCGTTTACATCGGTGCGGAAGTGACCGGCGGCGACATTCTGGTTGGTAAGGTAACGCCGAAAGGTGAAACCCAGCTGACGCCAGAAGAGAAACTGCTGCGTGCAATCTTCGGTGAGAAAGCGTCTGACGTTAAAGACTCTTCTCTGCGCGTACCAAACGGTGTTTCCGGTACGGTTATCGACGTTCAGGTCTTCACCCGTGACGGCGTTGAGAAAGATAAACGTGCGCTGGAAATCGAAGAGATGCAGCTCAAACAGGCTAAGAAAGACCTGTCTGAAGAACTGCAGATCCTCGAAGCGGGTCTGTTCAGCCGTATCTATGCGGTGCTGGTTGCCGGTGGCGTTGAAGCTGAGAAGCTCGACAAACTGCCACGCGATCGCTGGCTGGAACTGGGCCTGACCGACGAAGAGAAACAAAATCAGCTGGAACAGCTGGCTGAGCAGTATGACGAACTGAAACACGAGTTCGAGAAAAAACTCGAAGCGAAACGCCGCAAAATCACTCAGGGCGACGATCTGGCACCAGGCGTGCTGAAGATTGTTAAGGTGTATCTGGCTGTTAAACGTCAGATCCAGCCTGGTGATAAGATGGCAGGTCGTCACGGTAACAAGGGTGTTATCTCTAAGATCAACCCGATCGAAGATATGCCGCACGATGCTAACGGTACGCCGGTAGATATCGTACTGAACCCGCTGGGCGTACCGTCTCGTATGAACATCGGTCAGATTCTGGAAACCCACTTGGGTATGGCTGCGAAAGGTATCGGCGACAAGATTAACGCCATGCTGAAACAGCAGCAGGAAGTCGCGAAACTGCGCGAATTCATCCAGCGTGCCTACGATCTGGGTACCGATGTGCGTCAGAAAGTCGACCTGAACACCTTCAGCGATGAAGAAGTGCTGCGTCTGGCAGAGAACCTGCGCAAAGGTATGCCAATTGCAACGCCGGTATTCGACGGTGCAAAAGAAGCTGAAATTAAAGAGCTGCTGCAACTGGGTGGTCTGCCAACGTCTGGTCAGATTACGCTGTTTGACGGCCGTACCGGTGAACAGTTCGAGCGTCCGGTAACCGTAGGTTACATGTACATGCTGAAACTGAACCACCTGGTCGACGACAAAATGCACGCTCGTTCTACCGGTTCTTACAGCCTGGTTACTCAGCAGCCGCTGGGTGGTAAGGCACAGTTCGGTGGTCAGCGCTTCGGGGAGATGGAAGTGTGGGCGCTGGAAGCATACGGCGCAGCATACACCCTGCAGGAAATGCTCACCGTTAAGTCTGATGACGTGAACGGTCGTACCAAGATGTATAAGAACATCGTGGACGGCAACCATCAGATGGAACCGGGCATGCCAGAGTCCTTCAACGTACTGTTGAAAGAGATTCGTTCGCTGGGTATCAACATCGAACTGGAAGACGAGTAATTCTCGCTCAAACAGGTCACTGCTGTCGGGTTAACGCCCGACAGCAGAGTGTGCTAACTCCGACGGGAGCAAATCCGTGAAAGACTTATTAAAGTTTCTGAAAGCGCAAACTAAAACCGAAGAGTTTGATGCGATCAAAATTGCTCTGGCTTCGCCAGACATGATCCGTTCATGGTCTTTCGGTGAAGTTAAAAAGCCGGAAACCATCAACTACCGTACGTTCAAACCTGAGCGTGACGGCCTTTTCTGTGCACGTATTTTCGGGCCAGTAAAAGATTACGAGTGCCTGTGCGGTAAGTACAAGCGCCTGAAACACCGTGGTGTGATCTGTGAGAAGTGCGGCGTTGAAGTGACCCAGACCAAAGTGCGCCGTGAGCGCATGGGCCACATCGAGCTGGCGTCTCCGACTGCTCACATCTGGTTCCTGAAATCTCTGCCGTCCCGTATCGGCCTGCTGCTGGATATGCCGCTGCGCGATATCGAACGTGTTCTGTACTTCGAATCTTATGTGGTTATCGAAGGCGGGATGACGAACCTGGAACGTCACCAGATCCTGACTGAAGAGCAGTATCTGGACGCGCTGGAAGAGTTCGGTGACGAATTCGACGCGAAGATGGGTGCGGAAGCTATTCAGGCCCTGCTGAAGAGCATGGATCTGGAGCAAGAGTGCGAGCAGCTGCGTGAAGAGCTGAACGAAACCAACTCCGAAACCAAGCGTAAAAAGCTGACCAAGCGTATCAAACTGCTGGAAGCGTTCGTTCAGTCTGGTAACAAGCCAGAGTGGATGATCCTGACCGTTCTGCCGGTTCTGCCGCCAGATCTGCGTCCGCTGGTTCCGCTGGATGGTGGTCGTTTCGCAACGTCCGATCTGAACGATCTGTATCGTCGCGTGATCAACCGTAACAACCGTCTGAAACGTCTGCTGGATCTGGCTGCGCCGGATATCATCGTACGCAACGAAAAACGTATGCTGCAGGAAGCGGTAGATGCCCTGCTGGATAACGGTCGTCGCGGTCGTGCGATCACCGGTTCTAACAAACGTCCTCTGAAATCTTTGGCCGACATGATCAAAGGTAAACAGGGTCGTTTCCGTCAGAACCTGCTCGGTAAGCGTGTTGACTACTCCGGTCGTTCTGTAATCACCGTAGGTCCATACCTGCGTCTGCATCAGTGCGGTCTGCCGAAGAAAATGGCACTGGAGCTGTTCAAACCATTCATCTACGGCAAACTGGAACTGCGAGGACTCGCCACCACCATCAAAGCCGCTAAGAAAATGGTTGAGCGTGAAGAAGCTGTCGTTTGGGATATCCTGGACGAAGTGATCCGCGAACACCCGGTACTGCTGAACCGTGCACCAACTCTGCACCGTCTGGGTATCCAGGCATTCGAGCCAGTCCTGATCGAAGGTAAAGCTATCCAGCTGCACCCACTGGTTTGTGCGGCGTATAACGCCGACTTCGATGGTGACCAGATGGCTGTTCACGTACCGCTGACGCTGGAAGCCCAGCTCGAAGCGCGTGCGCTGATGATGTCTACCAATAACATCCTGTCTCCAGCGAACGGTGAACCAATCATCGTTCCTTCTCAGGACGTTGTATTGGGTCTGTATTACATGACCCGTGACTGTGTTAACGCTAAAGGCGAAGGCATGGTGCTGACTGGCCCGAAAGAAGCTGAGCGTATTTATCGCGCTGGCCTGGCCTCTCTGCATGCGCGCGTTAAAGTGCGTATCACTGAATACGAAAAAGATGCTAACGGCGAATTCGTTGCGAAAACCAGCCTGAAAGACACGACTATCGGCCGTGCCATTCTGTGGATGATCGTACCGAAAGGTCTGCCTTTCTCCATCGTCAACCAGGCGCTGGGTAAGAAAGCGATCTCCAAAATGCTGAACACCTGTTACCGCATTCTGGGTCTGAAGCCGACTGTTATCTTCGCTGACCAGACAATGTACACCGGCTTTGCTTATGCAGCGCGTTCAGGTGCCTCTGTTGGTATCGATGACATGGTCATCCCAGAGAAGAAACACGAGATCATCTCTGAAGCAGAAGCTGAAGTTGCGGAAATCCAGGAGCAGTTCCAGTCTGGTCTGGTAACCGCGGGCGAACGCTACAACAAAGTTATCGATATCTGGGCTGCGGCGAACGATCGTGTATCCAAAGCGATGATGGATAACCTGCAAACCGAAACCGTGATTAACCGTGACGGCGTAGAAGAGCAGCAGGTTTCCTTCAACAGCATTTACATGATGGCCGACTCCGGTGCGCGTGGTTCTGCAGCACAGATTCGTCAGCTGGCAGGTATGCGTGGTCTGATGGCGAAGCCAGATGGCTCCATCATCGAAACGCCAATCACCGCGAACTTCCGTGAAGGTCTGAACGTACTCCAGTACTTCATCTCCACGCACGGTGCGCGTAAAGGTCTGGCGGATACCGCACTGAAAACAGCGAACTCCGGTTATCTGACGCGTCGTCTGGTTGACGTTGCGCAGGATCTGGTGGTGACCGAAGACGATTGTGGCACCCTTGAAGGTATCACCATGACCCCGGTTATCGAGGGTGGTGATGTTAAAGAGCCACTGCGCGATCGCGTACTGGGTCGTGTTACCGCGGAAGACATTCTGAAGCCGGGTACCGCAGACATTCTGGTTCCACGCAACACGCTGCTGCACGAACAGTGGTGTGACCTGCTGGAAGCGAACTCTGTTGACTCCGTGAAAGTGCGTTCCGTTGTATCCTGTGACACCGACTTTGGTGTATGTGCGCACTGCTATGGTCGTGACCTGGCACGTGGCCACATCATCAACAAAGGTGAAGCCATCGGCGTTATCGCGGCACAGTCCATCGGTGAGCCGGGTACACAGCTGACGATGCGTACGTTCCACATCGGTGGTGCGGCATCTCGTGCGGCTGCTGAATCCAGCATCCAGGTGAAAAACAAAGGTAGCATCAAGCTCAGCAACGCGAAATCGGTTGTGAACTCCAGCGGTAAACTGGTTATCACTTCTCGTAACACCGAACTGAAGCTGATCGACGAATTCGGTCGTACCAAAGAGAGCTATAAAGTGCCTTACGGTGCTGTTATGGCGAAAGGTGATGGCGAGCAGGTTGCCGGCGGTGAAACCGTTGCAAACTGGGATCCACACACCATGCCAGTTATCACCGAAGTGAGTGGTTTCATCCGCTTCACTGACATGATCGACGGCCAGACCATTACTCGTCAGACTGACGAGCTGACCGGTCTGTCTTCTCTGGTAGTTCTGGATTCTGCTGAACGTACTACCGGCGGTAAAGATCTGCGTCCTGCACTGAAAATCGTTGATGCTCAGGGTAACGACGTTCTGATCCCTGGTACCGATATGCCTGCGCAGTACTTCCTGCCTGGTAAAGCGATTGTACAGCTGGAAGATGGCGTACAGATCAGCTCTGGTGACACCCTGGCGCGTATTCCTCAGGAATCCGGCGGTACCAAGGACATCACCGGTGGTCTGCCACGCGTTGCGGACCTGTTCGAAGCACGTCGTCCGAAAGAGCCGGCAATCCTGGCTGAAATCAGCGGTATCATCTCCTTCGGTAAAGAGACCAAAGGTAAACGCCGTCTGGTTATCACCCCGGTAGATGGCAGCGAGCCGTACGAAGAGATGATTCCTAAGTGGCGTCAGCTCAACGTGTTCGAAGGTGAACGCGTAGAACGTGGTGACGTGGTTTCCGACGGTCCAGAAGCGCCGCACGACATCCTGCGTCTGCGTGGTGTGCATGCTGTTACGCGTTACATTGTTAACGAAGTACAGGACGTATACCGTCTGCAGGGCGTTAAGATTAACGATAAACACATCGAAGTTATCGTTCGTCAGATGCTGCGTAAAGCGACCATCGAGAACGCGGGCAGCTCCGAGTTCCTGGAAGGCGAGCAGGTTGAGTACTCACGCGTCAAGATCGCTAACCGCGAACTGGAAGCGAACGGCAAAATCGGTGCGACCTTCTCGCGCGATCTGCTGGGTATCACCAAAGCGTCTCTGGCAACCGAGTCCTTCATCTCTGCAGCATCGTTCCAGGAAACCACTCGTGTCCTGACCGAAGCCGCTGTTGCAGGTAAACGTGATGAACTGCGCGGTCTGAAAGAGAACGTTATCGTGGGGCGTCTGATCCCGGCGGGTACCGGTTATGCGTACCATCAGGATCGTATGCGTCGTCGTGCTGCAGGCGAACTGCCAGCTGCACCGCAGGTGACTGCTGAAGATGCATCCGCGAGCCTGGCAGAGCTGCTGAACGCAGGTCTGGGCGGTTCCGACAACGAGTAATCGTTGATGCCGTAAATAAAAAACCCGCCTCGGCGGGTTTTTTTACAGCTGTAGCTTTTAATTTAGCAACGGGATGCGTCGATAAAGCTCAATCATATCGCCCGCCAGATCCTGGATGACCATCGCGTTCATCAGGTGATCCTGAGAATGGACGGTAATCAGGTTAACCGGAAGCTTCCCGGTGCCTTCATCAAGACCAATAAGCTGTGTCTGGATGGTGTGCGCATGCTTCACATACTCGCGCGACTCTTCCATCGCCTTTTCGGCCCCGTCAAAGTCACCTTTACGCGCCATCTGTAATGCCGTCAGGGCAGCACTGCGCGCCGCACCCGCGTTGACCAGCAGTTCCATGATTGTCGTTTCTAAGTCTTCCATTATGACTCCAGCAGTTTGAGCGCTTTTTCCAGTACGGCATCACCTTTCATCATGCCGTAATCCATCATGTCGATCACCGCGACCTTTTTACCCAGCGGCTCGGCCTGGGCCTGAAGTTTCGCCTGCTCGTATTTAACCTGTGGCCCCAGTAATACGATGTCGGCCGTCGCGATGTTGTCTTTAAATTCCGCGACCGGAACGGCTTTAATGGTGACTTCAACCCCTTTTTTCTGCGCGGCGTCTTTCATACGTTGAACCAGCATGCTCGTTGACATTCCCGCTGCACAGCATAAAACGATGTTCTTCATAATCAGCCTCGATCTACATGTGTTTATTGATAATTATCCCGTGCAGACTGCTTCAACAACCGCTTTACCGTGATTGTGTGTCAGGCATCACAAAGAAATCGGCATTTTTCTGAAACCGGTTACAATTTTGCGCCGGGCAGCGAAAATCAGCCGACAGACGTTCGAATAATGCGGTTTTTTCCCTGTTGTTTCGCGCTGTAGAGGGCGTTATCTACGCTCCCCACCAGCTCCTCCAGCGGTTCGAAATGCCATTCTCCCAGACCGGCACTGAACGTTACCCGCAGGTTTTCTTCCCGCCAGACGCGTTTTTCAACGGCGGTACGCCACGCGTCAAGTAACGAGAATGCGCTAGCGATCTGGTCAGCCTGGAAAATCACTGCGAACTCTTCTCCACCGTAGCGGTAAACCGAGACGTTATGCGGCTGCATTATCTGGATCCCTTCACGCGCCACGTTACGCAGGACGATATCACCGCTCAGGTGACCCCAGGTGTCGTTAATCGATTTAAAGTTGTCGATGTCAATCAGCGCCAGGGCGAAAGGCTGGTGGGCACTGAGTAGCTCTTCTACATCGCTATCAAATGCCCGGCGGTTTTTGCAGCCGGTGAGTGCATCATGGGTGGCCTGGCGCACATAGGCCATCTCACGCGCTTTATTGGACTGGATAGTATGACTGAGCATCGCTTCCAGACGCGGAGCCTGGTTGACGTCGCCGGTTTTGATGGCGTTGATAATCGTCATCAGCACGGTACGCGACTCATGGCGCAGGTACAGACCGAAGAGGATGATAATGATGGCCGCCAGCGCAAAACCCCAGCCGACGATAGTGGTCTCATGGCGGGTAATGTCGGTGAGCGTTGCGCCCGAAACCCGGTAGATGACAAACCAGTCCGGGTTGGTGAAGGAGTAGTAGTAATACCAGGCTTTGGTTTTCTTATCATACAGATGGCCTTCGCCGCTGGTCATTTTGTCCATCAGCGCTTCGCTCACGTACTGCTTGAAGAGCGCGCCCGGATCAGGATGAAGCACCACGGCACCGTCGCGTTCGACAACAAAGAATTCCCCTTGTACAGGCGCTACCATCTGACGAAGGGTAAACCCCATGGAGGTCAAATCGAGATGAAATGCTATTGTACCCTTGAGCCGTCCTTCCGGCGAAATCAACGGCTTATAAAGAGTGACCGTGGGATGCCCGGTAAAATAGTCCATGTAGGGGCGGGTATAGTGGCTGAAGATGCTGGCTTCCGCCTGGGCGATGAACCATGGACGCGTCCGGGGATCGAAGGTTTTGCTCTTTTCCGTGGGAAGTACCTCCGGCGCGCGCAGATAACGGCCCTGGGTGTCTGTCAGAGAAATGGAAGAGACGGTCGGCATCAGGTTCTGTAGATGCATCAACATCTGTAAACCCTGCGACGGATTGACGTTCAGCATCTCGTTCAGCGTGTCGTTGCGTGAAAAATAGAGCGCCGAACGCCCAAGGATATAGTCGTTTTCACGCAGGATAGATTCGGTGTAGTTCACCGCCAGGTTGTGAGTGAAGTTACCATTAATCTTATGATAATCCTCAAGAAAATCTTTTTGTTGTGAAAGGGTAACCACGACCGCGATCAGCGCAAAACTGCACAGGATCCCCGCAAAGCTGAGCATAATGGGTCGGGTAAAAGAGAGCTTTCTGCTGTGAAGTGCCATGAGTTGTACATCAATCCTGATGGTGAGTTTTTCGTCTGCCGATATCCTCTCAGCATAGTCGCTGTCCTGCGGTTAGCTGTGAATTATACGGAACACAGTTTCAGATGAGATGATTTATCTTAAGAACCATTAAGAAAATACTCATTCACTGGCGGGCGGCGTGTGCAATGAATCAGAGGCAGGGCGAAACGAGGAAGAAGCTTTTCGCCCTGGTCAGCTTCCGTTGCTGACGGCATGACAATAAAAAACCGGACGATAGATGACAATCGTCCGGTTGTGACTCTCCAGAGCGCCTCGACAATTTTTTACCGGCTTGCAGCGCGTTTCAACGCATTTGCGAGGCTCTTCCCAGCCAACTATCCCAGTCTTTCCAGACCGGTTGTAACCCCTGCGCGGTCAGGGCGGCGGCAACCGCTTCTGGCCGTCGACTATCATGTGGCGCAAATTGTTCCAGCTCCGGATGGTCGTCGGCGTAGCCCCCTGGCTGCGTTTTGGAGAACGCACTGACGTTGTTAATCGCAAGCGGGATCACGCGGTCACGAAACGCAGGAGATTCACGCGTCGAGAGGGATAATTCAACCTCCGGGGCAAGCAGGCGAAACGCACAGATGGCCTGGACCAGCTGACGTTCGTCCATTACCGAGGCGGGCTCAACACCTCCCGTACACGGCCGCAAGCGTGGGAAAGAGATGGAGTAACGGCTTTGCCAGTAGTGCTGCTGCAGCCATAGCAGGTGTTCCGCTACCATGTAGCAATCCACTCGCCAGCTATCTGACAGCCCAATCAGCGCGCCCAGACCGATTTTGTCGATCCCGGCCCGGCCCAGCCTGTCCGGGGTCTCCAGCCGGAAGAAGAAATCCTGTTTCTTTCCCTTCAGGTGATGCCGGGCATACGTCGCCTCGTGGTAGGTTTCCTGATACACCATCACTCCGTCCAGCCCGAGGGTTTTAAGCTCCGCGTATTCCTCCTGCGACAGGGGCTGAACCTCCATCTGTAGCGACGCGAACTGACGGCGAATGGCCGGAAGGTGCTGTCGAAAATAGTCCATCCCGACTTTGCTCTGATGTTCACCCGTGACCAGCAGGAGATGCTCAAAACCCATTTCACGGATAGCGGCACACTCACGGGCGATTTCACTCTCATCGAGTGTTTTCCGCTTGATGCGGTTGCTCATGGAGAAGCCGCAGTAGGTGCAGTCATTCGCGCACAGGTTAGAGAGGTAGAGCGGTACGTAAAAGCTCACCGTGTTGCCAAAACGCTGGCGGGTGAGCCTCTGAGCGCGCTGGGCCATCGGCTCAAGAAAGGTGCTCGCCGCCGGAGAGAGCAGGGCCATCATATCGTCGCGGGACAGGTGACGGGCTTGTAAGGCGCGCTCCACATCAGCCTGCGTTTTACTGTTGATACGCAGGGCAATATCGTCCCAGTTAAGCTGCCGCCAGCGGTCGGTAAAGGTGGTCATGAGAGCGCCTCCAGAAAGCCGGTCAACGGGCTGGTGGCCTGTGCCTGAAAACTGCGCGTTCCCGGGCCAGACTCTCGTGCCAGCAAGCCGGCCTCCACGGCCATGCGGAACGCACGAGCCATCCTGATGGGGTCGTCGGCGACCGCAATGGCTGTGTTCACCAGCACGGCACTTGCTCCCATCTCCAGCGCCTGGGCGGCATGGCTGGGCACGCCAATGCCTGCATCCACCACCACCGGCACGGTGGCTTGCTCAATGATGATCTCCAGCATGGCGCGGGTCTCCAGTCCCTGATTAGAACCAATTGGGGCGCCCAGCGGCATGACGGCAGCGCAGCCGACCTCTTCCAGCCGTTTACACAGCACGGGATCGGCCCCGCAGTAGGGCAGAACGGTAAAGCCTTGCTGCACCAGCTTTTCGGCCGCTTTTAACGTTTCGATGGGGTCGGGCAACAGCCAGCGCGCATCCGGATGTATTTCCAGTTTCAGCCAGTGGGTACCCAGCGCTTCACGGGCCAACTGAGCCGCAAAAATCGCTTCTTCAGCCGTTTTCGCACCGGAGGTGTTGGGCAGCAGGGTAACGCCAGCATCCAGCAACGGTGCCAGAATGGCGTCGCTGTGATGGCGCAGATCGACGCGCTTGAGCGCCAGCGTCACCAGCTGGCTGCCGCTTTCACGGATGGCATCCACCATCAGCTGCGGCGAGGCGAATTTTCCGGTCCCGGTAAACAGATGTGAATCAAAGACTTTATCAGCAATACGTAACATCTCAGCCCCCGGCGATAACCTGAAACAGCAGGATCTGGTCGCCTTCGCTCACCTGCTGATGTTCCCACTGCTCACGCGGCAGGATCTGTTGATTAAGCGCCAGCGCCGTTCCAGGCTTGAGCTGGCGCAGCTTCTCGAGCAGCGCGGCAACGGTGAGACCGTCATCGCATTTCATCGGCTCATCATTAAACAGAATGCGCATTGCGGCCTCCGCACACCGGACAGTGGCTGGCGCGGTGCAGTGCCAGATGACGCCAGCCGCTGGAGCGGGCATCAAACAGCCGCAGCGTATTGCGCTCTGTTTCCATACCGCTGAGCAATTTGATGGCTTCCAGCGCCTGCAGGGTCCCCATCACGCCTACCACCGGGCCCAGTATGCCCGCGGTGCGGCAGTTGCGCTCCGGCTCGGCATCATCCGGCCACAGGCAGCGATAACAGCCCTGCGCCCAGGGCGGGGTCAGCACCATCATCTGCCCGCCGAAACCGACCGCACTGGCGGTGATAAGTGGCGTATTCTGTGCCACGCAGGCGGCGTTAATGGCCTGGCGGGTCGCCATATTGTCGGTGCAGTCCAGCACCGCATCAGCAAGGGCGACTTCGCGCTGCAGAGTGTCGCCGTGGAGCCGCTCCTGGTGCGCGATGAGCGTGATGTCCGGGTTCAACTGCTTCAGCCTTTTGCGGGTGATTTGCGCTTTGGGCTGGTTAACATCCTCCGTGGTGAAGAGGATTTGTCGCTGCAGATTACTGATATGTACCTCGTCGTCATCGGCCAGAACCAGCGTGCCCACGCCCGCGCCTGCCAGATAGAGCGCGGCAGGAGCGCCTAATCCGCCCAGACCAACAATCAGGACCCGGCTGGCGAGCAGCTTTTGCTGCCCGTCAATGGCAATATCCTCCAGCAGGATCTGGCGGCTGTAGCGCATAAAATCACGATCATTCATCGCCTGCTCCTGCCAGCTTTAACAGCTGTGCGGTGGCGGCCTGCCAGTCTGCCGCCTGGGTAATGGCGCTGACGACAGCGATACTGCCGACACCGGTATCCAGCACGGCAGGAGCGCGTTCCAGGCTGATCCCACCGATCGCGACGGTAGGGTAATCGGCAAGGCGTTTAACGTGCGCCGCCAGCTGCGTCAGCCCCTGTGGGGCAGAGGGCATCTGTTTGGTCTGCGTCGGAAAAACATGGCCAAGTGCGATGTACGAAGGGCGAGCCGCCAGCGCCACGTCGATCTCCATGTCGTCGTGTGTTGACACCCCCAGTCTTAATCCAGCGTCCCGGATAGCGCTCAGGTCCGTTGTTTCCAGGTCCTCCTGACCCAGATGCACACCGTACGCCTGGTGCTTAACGGCCAGTCGCCAGTAGTCGTTGATAAACAGGCGCGCGTCGTAGCGACGCCCCAGCGCGATGGCGGCGACCACATCGGCCTCCACCTCGTCATCACGTTTATCCTTAATGCGCAGCTGGATTGTGCGAACGCCGCACGCCAGCAGGCGTTCGATCCACGCTACGCTGTCCACCACCGGATAGAGCCCTAAACGGAAGGGAACGCAAGGGAAATCAGGCTGATACATTACGCCTCCTCTTTTTTGAGGTAGATTTCGCCGCCCTTCGCGCGGAAGGTTTCTGACATATCCGCCATACCCACTTCAATGGTTTGCGCGGCGGCGTAGTCACGCACTTCCTGGCTGATTTTCATCGAGCAGAATTTTGGCCCGCACATGGAGCAGAAATGCGCCACTTTGCCCGACTCCTGCGGCAGGGTTTCATCGTGATACGCGCGGGCAGTGAAAGGATCGAGCGCCAGGTTGAACTGGTCTTCCCAGCGGAATTCAAAGCGCGCCTTCGACATGGCGTTGTCGCGGATTTGCGCGCCAGGGTGGCCTTTGGCCAGGTCCGCGGCATGGGCGGCGATTTTGTAGGTGATCAGCCCCTGCTTCACATCCTCTTTGTTGGGCAGGCCGAGGTGCTCTTTCGGCGTCACATAGCAGAGCATGGCGCAGCCGAACCAGCCGATCATCGCCGCACCAATCCCGGAGGTGAAGTGGTCATAGCCCGGAGCGATATCCGTGGTCAACGGCCCCAGGGTATAGAACGGCGCTTCGTGGCAGTGCTCCAGCTCTTCGGTCATGTTGCGGCGGATCATCTGCATTGGCACGTGTCCCGGGCCTTCAATCATCACCTGCACGTCATACTCCCAGGCGATTTTGGTCAGCTCACCCAGGGTATGCAGTTCGGCAAACTGCGCTTCGTCGTTGGCATCACGAATGGAGCCCGGACGCAGGCCGTCGCCCAGCGACAGGGACACATCGTACGCGGCACAGATTTCACAGATCTCGCGGAAGTGTTCGTAGAGGAAGTTTTCTTTATGGTGCGACAGGCACCATTTGGCCATGATAGAGCCGCCGCGCGAGACAATACCGGTCAGACGCTTCGCCGTCATCGGCACGTAGCGCAGCAGCACGCCCGCATGAATGGTGAAGTAGTCGACTCCCTGCTCGGCCTGCTCCAGCAGCGTGTCGCGGAAGGCTTCCCAGGTAAGGTCTTCGGCAATACCGTTCACCTTCTCCAGTGCCTGATAAACGGGCACCGTTCCGATAGGCACCGGGCTATTGCGCAGGATCCACTCGCGGGTTTCGTGGATGTAACGCCCGGTGGAGAGATCCATCACCGTGTCCGCGCCCCAGCGTGTCGACCAGACCAGTTTTTCCACCTCTTCTTCGATGGAGGAGGTCACGGCCGAGTTGCCGATATTGGCGTTGACCTTCACCAGGAAGTTGCGGCCAATGATCATTGGTTCAGATTCCGGGTGATTGATGTTGGCAGGGATAATCGCGCGGCCAGCGGCCACTTCATCACGCACAAACTCCGGCGTGATGTTTTCCGGCAGACGTGCCCCGAAGCCTTCTCCCGGATGCTGGTGGCGTAACACCTCGCTGCGGATACGCTCGCGGCCCATGTTTTCACGAATGGCGATAAACTCCATCTCCGGCGTGACGATGCCCTGGCGGGCATAGTGCAGCTGGGTAACGCATTTACCTGCTTTCGCGCGTTTCGGCGTCAGCAACCCGGTGAAGCGCAGCTCATCAAGACCATCGTCCGCCAGACGCGCTTTGGTGTACGCCGAGCTGCGGTCAGAGAGCTCTTCGCAGTCGTTACGCGCGTCAATCCACGGCTGGCGCAATTTCGCCAGCCCCTGCTGAACGTTAATGGCAACCGCAGGATCGCCGTACGGACCGGAAGTGTCATACACCGGAACGGCTTCGTTATCTTCATACTGCGGGTGCGCTTTGCTGCCACCGATAAGGGTCGGGCTAAGCTGGATTTCACGCATTGGCACGCGGATATCCGCCTGTGAACCGGTGATGTAAATGCGTTTTGAGTTAGGGAAAGCGGTGCCTTCCAGAGTGTCGATGAAGTGTTGGGCTTGTGCGCGCTGTTCGCGGCGGGTCAGTTTTGTTGTAGACATAGCTCATTCCAAAAGTGAAGGACATGGCTTGTCAGACGACGGATGAAGCAAGAGAGGATCGCCCTGTGGGCGATACAACAGCAGTGTGACTCTTGTTCCCTTCGCAGGTATTAGCCTGATCAGGTTCCGCGGATCCCGAATTAACGGTCTCAGCCCGTGCTTGCACACTGGGCACTCCGACAAGAAAAATCCCCCTCCGCAGAGGGGCGAATGGTTGTAAATTACTCGTTAACGATTAAGAACTCAAGCAGGTCGCGCGACGTTATCTTCGTGGCTCACATCCAGGCCGTGATCCAGGGCGAGGGCGATCAGCTTATCTTCCAGCGTGAATCGCTCTTCCAGCGCTTCGCCGAGGTCGGAAAGCGCCTGCTGAAACTCAAGATAGTTATCGTGATCGATAGCGTTCTCAAGCGTGGAATCGTAGTAATCCATGATCTGCTGGGTGTTAGCTTCCAGCAGCGGATAGAGTTTGCTGGCCGCTAAATACGGTGTAGTCCCTTCCATTTCGCGGATAATGCGTTCATAAATATTGAAATGGCCGTCGGACAGATAGTCGACCAGGCTCTGACAAAAATCATCCAGCGCTTTTTCATTCAACCGCATAAACGATTCTTTGCCAGGCTTAATACCGACCAGATTGTAATAAGCCACGAGTAGATGCTTGCGCACATGTAGCCAGCGATCCACCAGTTTGTTACTTCCTCTAACGCGCTCAGTCAGGCTCTCTAGCTGGTTTAACATGGTTGACTCCGCAAGGTTGAGAATTGAATCTGCTTATCCAAAATGTAACCACAATGCTAACAACATGTCAGTGAAGCGAAGGTAGTGCAATAGATATGGATCGTATTATTGAAAAATCAGATCTGGGTTGGTGGATCGTCAGTCACGAACAAAAATTATGGTTGCCTGCCGGGGAAATACCCTATGGCGCAGCAGAAAAATTCGATCTTGTCGGCCTGCCCGCGCTGAAGATCGGGGAATGGCAGGGTGAACCCGTGTGGTTGATCCAACAGCCACGCCGCAATGACATGGGATCGGTTCGTCAGGTATTGGATCAGGATGTGGGTTTGTTCCAGCTGGCGGGCCGGGGCGTGCAGCTGGCTGAGTTTTACCGTTCGCATAAGTACTGCGGCTACTGTGGTCACACCATGCACCCCAGTAAAACCGAGTGGGCGATGCTCTGCAGCCACTGCCGTGAGCGTTACTACCCGCAAATTGCGCCGTGCATTATCGTCGCTATCCGTCGTGACGATTCCATCCTGCTGGCGCAGCACACCCGCCACCGCAACGGCATTCATACCGTGCTGGCCGGGTTCGTCGAGGTGGGCGAAACGCTGGAACAGGCGGTGGCGCGTGAAGTGATGGAAGAGAGCGGGATTAAGGTTAAAAACCTGCGCTATGTTACCTCCCAGCCGTGGCCGTTCCCGCAGTCGCTGATGACGGCCTTTATGGCCGATTATGACAGCGGCGAGATTGTCATCGACCAGAAAGAGTTGCTGGAGGCGAACTGGTATCGTTATGACGATTTGCCGCTGCTGCCACCACCAGGCACCGTCGCCCGTCGGCTGATAGAAGATACCGTAGCAATGTGTCGGGCTGATGCTGAGTGACATGTTACACTGAGGCCATGACGCTTAAGGAACTGCAAAAATGACCGAACTGAAAAACGATCGTTATCTGCGTGCGCTGCTGCGCCAGCCCGTTGATGTCACCCCGGTGTGGATGATGCGCCAGGCGGGACGCTACTTGCCAGAGTACAAAGCCACGCGTGCGCAGGCGGGCGATTTTATGTCGCTGTGCAAAAATGCCGAGCTGGCGTGTGAAGTCACGCTCCAGCCGCTGCGCCGCTTCCCGCTGGATGCCGCCATTCTCTTTTCGGACATTCTGACCATTCCGGATGCGATGGGCCTTGGGCTCTATTTCGAAACCGGCGAAGGCCCGCGTTTCACTTCCCCAATCAAAAGCAGAGCGGATGTTGATAAGCTGCCCGTTCCCGATCCTGAACAGGAGCTGGGCTATGTGATGAATGCCGTGCGCACCATTCGTCGTGAACTGAAAGGCGAAGTCCCGCTGATTGGCTTCTCCGGCAGTCCGTGGACGCTGGCGACCTATATGGTTGAAGGCGGCAGCAGTAAAGCCTTTACCGTGATCAAAAAGATGATGTATGCCGAGCCGCTGGCCCTGCATGCGCTACTCGATAAGCTGGCGAAAAGCGTCACCCTCTATCTGAACGCGCAGATCAAAGCGGGTGCGCAGTCGGTGATGATTTTCGATACCTGGGGCGGCGTGCTGACCGGGCGCGATTATCAGCAATTTTCGCTCTACTACATGCACAAAATCGTTGATGGCCTGCTGCGTGAAAATGAAGGCCGCCGTGTGCCGGTCACGCTGTTCACCAAAGGCGGCGGCCAGTGGCTGGAAGCCATGGCGGCGACCGGCTGCGATGCGCTGGGTCTCGACTGGACCACCGATATCGCCGACGCGCGCCGTCGCGTGGGTGACAAAGTGGCGCTGCAGGGCAATATGGATCCGTCCATGCTCTACGCGCAGCCTGCCCGTATTGAAGAAGAGGTGGCGTCTATTCTGGCTGGCTTTGGCCAGGGGGAAGGGCACGTGTTTAACCTCGGGCACGGTATCCATCAGGACGTTCCGCCAGAGCACGCTGGCGCGTTTGTGGAGGCGGTGCACCGACTTTCTGCGCAATATCACAAATAAGGAGTGGTTATGGATCTCGCGTCATTACGCGCTCAACAGATAGAACTGGCTTCATCCGTGGTCCGCGAGGATCGTCTGGATAAGGATCCCCCGCAGTATATAGGCGGTGCGGATGTCGGGTTTGAGCAGGGCGGTGAAGTGACGCGGGCGGCGATGGTGCTGCTGAAGTATCCCTCACTTGAGCTGGTGGAGTACAAAGTGGCGCGTATCGCCACCACCATGCCGTACATACCGGGCTTTCTCTCCTTCCGTGAATACCCCGCGCTGCTCGCAGCGTGGGAGCAACTCTCACAAAAACCCGATCTGCTGTTTGTTGATGGACACGGTATCTCTCATCCGCGTCGCTTAGGCGTTGCCAGCCACTTTGGTCTGCTGGTGGATGTACCCACCATCGGTGTGGCCAAAAAACGCCTGTGCGGTGCATTTGAGCCGCTCTCCGCCGAGCCGGGCGCGCTGGCGCCGCTTATCGATAAGGGTGAGCAACTGGCATGGGTCTGGCGCAGTAAAGCGCGCTGTAACCCGCTGTTTATCGCAACCGGGCACCGTGTGAGCATGGACAGCGCCCTGGCCTGGGTGCAGCGTTGTATGAAGGGTTACCGTTTACCTGAGCCCACGCGCTGGGCAGATGCGGTGGCCTCTGCTCGTCCGGCTTTTGTTCGTTGGCAGGAAATTCAGTGATGAATCAGGTAAACTGCGGCTAATTTTCGATTCGAGATCTCATCATGCTACAAAACCCGATTCACCTGCGCCTTGAGAAGCTGGAAAGCTGGCAGCACGTCACCTTTATGGCTTGCCTGTGCGAGCGCATGTATCCGAACTACGCCGCGTTCTGCAAGCAGACGGAGTTTGGTGATGGCCATATTTATCGCCGGATCCTCGACCTCATCTGGGAAACGCTGACGGTCAAAGACGCAAAGGTGAACTTCGACTCTCAACTGGAAAAGCTCGAAGAGGCTATTCCGGTGGCGGATGATTTTGATCTGTACGGTGTCTATCCGGCAATTGATGCCTGCGTAGCGTTAAGCGAACTGATTCACTCTCGTCTGAGCGGTGAAACGCTGGAGCACGCTATTGAAGTCAGTAAGGCATCCATTACGACCGTAGCGATGCTCGAAATGACCCAGGCAGGCCGTGAAATGACCGACGAAGAGCTGCGGGCTAACCCTGCGGTTGAACAGGAATGGGATATTCAGTGGGAGATTTTCCGCCTGCTGGCAGAGTGTGAAGAACGCGATATTGAGCTGATAAAAGGGCTGCGTGCGGACTTGCGTGAGGCCGGTGAGAGTAATATTGGTATAATTTTTAACCAATGAGACAACAAAACGTGATTTAACGCCTGTTTTGTCGCACCTCGACTCTTCCCTTCTGCCCCCCGTCTGGTCTACATTTGGGGGGCGAAAAAAAGTGGCTATCGGTGCGTGTATGCAGGAGAGTGCTATTTTGGCATTTTCGTCGCACTCGATGCTTAGCAAGCGATAAACACATTGAAAGGATAACTTATGAACAAGACTCAACTGATTGATGTAATTGCGGACAAGGCTGATCTGTCTAAAGTGCAGGCTAAAGCTGCTCTGGAATCTACCCTGGCTGCTATTACTGAGTCTCTGAAAGAAGGCGATGCTGTACAACTGGTTGGTTTCGGTACCTTCAAAGTGAACCACCGCGCTGAGCGTACTGGCCGCAACCCGCAGACCGGTAAAGAAATCAAAATCGCCGCAGCTAACGTGCCGGCATTTGTTTCTGGTAAAGCACTGAAAGACGCAGTTAAGTAAGACGCGTGGCAGTGAACAGTTTTAACGAAGGGGCGGCAACGCCCCTTTTGTCATTCTGGCGTGGCGCGCTTGCGCTGGCGGGCGTGTTACTGCTTTCCGCCTGTAGCCATGACACCTCTTTACCACCGTTTACCGCCAGCGGTTACGCTGACAACCAGGGAGCGGTGAGGATCTGGCGTAAAGATTCTGGCGGTGAAGTGCATCTGCTTTCCGCTTTTAGCCCGTGGCATAACGGCAATACATCGACCGCAGAGTATCGCTGGCAGGGAGACGACCTCTCATTCATCGAACTCAATATCTACGGCAAAACCCCCGAACATGTAAAAGTGCGGTTTGATGACCACGGCGAGCTGAGCTTTATGCAGCGTGAAGTCAACGGTCAAAAACAGCAACTCTCCAGCGATCAGGTTGCTCTCTATCGTTATCGTGCCGGACAAATCCGCCAGACCAGTGATGCGCTGCGTCAGGGACGCGTGGTGCTGCGCCAGGGGCGCTGGCATACCGATGGTACGGTCACTACCTGCGAAGGACAGACAGTCAAACCTGATCTTGAATCCTGGGCAACCGAACATATACAGCGCCGTCAGCGTCATTCATCGATGGAAGTGAGTGTGGCGTGGCTTGAAGCGCCTGAAGGCTCTCAGCTGTTGCTGGTGGCGAACGAAGATTTCTGCACCTGGCAGCCGACAGAAAAGAGTTTTTGACATAAATCCCCTCTCCCTTCAGGGAGAGGGTTAGGATGAGGGGGGATTACTCCCCCTGCTCACGTGCAATCGCACGATAACCGATATCCTGACGGCTAAAGCTACCGTTCCAGTGGATATCCGCCATCAGCGCATAGGCGCGCTTCTGCGCTTCGGCAACGGTATGACCCAGCGCGGTGGCACACAGCACGCGGCCACCATTGGTCAGTACGCGATCGTCGTCAGCCAGTTTCGTTCCGGCGTGGAACACCTTGGCACCTTCGGTTTCTTCCAGCGGCAGGCCATGGATCTCATCTCCGGTGTTGTAGTGGCCAGGATAACCGCCCGCAGCAATCACCACGCCCAGAGACGCGCGTTCGTCCCACTCTGAGGTTTTCTCATCCAGCTTGCCGTCGCATGCGGCCAGGCACAGCTCCACCAGGTCAGATTTCATGCGCAGCATGATTGGCTGAGTTTCTGGATCGCCGAAGCGGCAGTTAAATTCGATCACCTTCGGATTGCCCTGCTTGTCAATCATCAGGCCCGCATAGAGGAAACCGGTGTAAGTGTTACCCTCGGCAGCCATTCCTTTTACGGTTGGCCAGATGATACGGTCCATGGTGCGCTGATGCACTTCATCCGTCACCACAGGGGCAGGAGAGTAAGCGCCCATACCGCCGGTATTCGGTCCGGTATCCGCATTGCCCACGCGCTTATGGTCCTGGCTGGTGGCCATCGGCAGAACGTGTTCGCCATCCACCATCACGATAAAGCTCGCCTCTTCGCCATCAAGGAACTCTTCGATCACGATGCGGTGGCCCGCGTCGCCAAAGGCATTGCCTGCCAGCATATCCTGTACGGCTGCTTCGGCTTCTTCGAGCGTCATCGCGACGATAACACCTTTACCGGCAGCCAGACCGTCGGCTTTGATCACAATCGGCGCGCCTTTTTCACGTAAGTAAGCCAGCGCGGGCTCGACTTCGGTGAAGTTCTGGTATTCCGCCGTCGGGATGTTATGACGCGCAAGGAAATCCTTGGTAAAGGCTTTAGACCCTTCCAGTTGTGCTGCGCCTTCCGTCGGGCCGAAGATTTTCAGCCCTGCAGCACGGAACGCGTCAACGACGCCAATCACCAGTGGCGCTTCCGGGCCGACGATGGTGAGATCGATTTTCTCGTTCTGGGCAAAGCTCAGCAGCGCGGGGATATCGGTCACGCCGATGGCGACGTTCTGCAGCGCAGGTTCCAGCGCCGTACCCGCATTACCCGGAGCCACAAAAACGGTTTCAACCAGCGGAGACTGCGCCGCTTTCCACGCCAGCGCGTGCTCGCGCCCGCCGTTACCAATCACTAATACTTTCATTTTCTGCTCCGGGAATTAATGACGGAAGTGACGCATATCGGTGAAGATCATCGCAATGCCATGTTCGTCGGCAGCGGCAATGACTTCGTCGTCACGGATAGAACCGCCAGGCTGGATCACACAGGTGATACCCACAGCGGCGGCCGCATCAATACCATCACGGAACGGGAAGAAGGCGTCAGACGCCATGGCAGAACCTTTTACTTCCAGGCCTTCGTCGCCTGCTTTGATACCGGCAATTTTCGCAGAGTAAACGCGGCTCATCTGGCCTGCACCTATCCCGATGGTCATGTTCTCTTTGGCATAGACAATGGCGTTGGATTTCACGAACTTCGCCACTTTCCAGCAGAACAGCGCATCACGCAGTTCCTGTTCGGTTGGCTGACGTTTGGTGACGACGCGCAGGTCAGCGGCTGTCACCATGCCCAAATCGCGATCCTGAACCAGCAGCCCACCATTTACACGTTTGAAATCAAGACCCGGCACGCGCTCTGCCCACTGGCCGCAAACCAGCACGCGCACGTTCTGTTTCGCGGCGGTGATTTTCAGCGCTTCTTCAGACGCAGATGGCGCGATGATCACTTCAACAAACTGGCGAGAGATAATGGCCTGTGCGGTTTCGGCATCCAGTTCACGGTTAAACGCGATAATGCCGCCGAAGGCAGAGGTTGGGTCAGTTTTATAGGCGCGATCGTAAGCGTCCAGGATAGAAGTACTGACCGCTACGCCGCAGGGGTTCGCGTGCTTCACAATAACGCAGGCAGGCTCATTGAACTCTTTCACACACTCCAGTGCGGCATCGGTATCGGCAATATTGTTATAAGAGAGCGCTTTGCCCTGAACCTGCTGTGCGGTAGCGACAGAAGCTTCTTTTACCTCTTCTTCTATATAGAAGGCTGCCTGCTGGTGGCTGTTCTCGCCATAACGCATATCCTGCTTCTTGATGAAGTTCAGGTTCAGCGTGCGTGGGAAGCGGCCGGAAGGATCTTTGCTTTCGCCGTGGTAAGCCGGCACCAGGCTACCGAAGTAGTTGGCGATCATGCTGTCGTACGCGGCGGTGTGTTCGAATGCTTTAATCGCGAGGTCGAAACGGGTGTCCAGAGTCAGTGACCCTTCGTTCGCATCCATTTCATTAATAATGGCGGAGTAGTCGCTGCTCTTCACCACAATGGCCACATCTTTATGGTTCTTGGCCGCGGAGCGCACCATCGTCGGTCCGCCGATATCAATATTCTCTACGGCGTCTTCCAGAGAGCAGCCTTCACGCGCCACGGTCTGGGCGAACGGATAAAGGTTAACGACAACCATATCAATTGGCGCGATATCATGCTGTTCCATAATGGCATCATCCTGACCGCGACGACCCAGAATGCCGCCGTGGACTTTCGGGTGCAGGGTTTTGACGCGTCCATCCATCATTTCCGGGAAACCGGTGTAATCGGACACTTCGGTTACCGGCAGACCTTTATCTGCTAACAGGCGTGCGGTACCACCTGTGGACAGCAGCTCTACACCACGTGCAGAAAGTGCCTGAGCGAATTCGACGATACCGGCTTTATCAGAAACACTGAGCAGAGCGCGGCGGACTGGACGACGTTGTTGCATGGTAAATCCCCTGGATTTCACGATTACAGAGAGCGTTAGATGAATTTTCCAGCGAAAAACTCATCTAACACACCTGACGAGGCATCCTTGTTAAGCGCGAGCATTTTAACGAAAACGTTTGCGCAACGCTCGCGAATTTTCACTTTTTCGCATCGCTGTGGATAACTCTGTGTGTAAAAAGGTATAAGGCGGGGTTTTGCTGGGGAATGCAGCAGTCAGTCATTTTTCTGTCATTTAGCGGTTGCGGCCTGCGGAGAACTCCCTATAATGCGCCTCCATCGACACGGCGGATGTGAATCACTTCACAAACAACCCGGTCGGTTAAAGAGAAAAAATCCTGAAATTCAGGGTTGACTCTGAAAGAGGAAAGCGTAATATACGCCACCTCGCGACAGAGCGCTAAAGCGCGTCGCAACTGCTCTTTAACAATTTATCAGACAATCTGTGTGGGCACTCAAAGTGACATGGATTCTTAATGTCTTCGGACAATAAATGAATACCAAGTCTCAACGAGTGAACACGTAATTCATTACGAAGTTTA
>NZ_JAQZRK010000045.1:0-34828 GCF_028737495.1 Enterobacter cloacae complex sp. 2022EL-00981 | reverse complement strand
GATTACATCGAAATGTTTTATAACAGTAAGCGTCGGCATGGTTCTAGCGAACAGATGTCACCGACAGAATATGAAAACCAGTATTATCAACGGCTCGGAAGTGTCTAGATTATCCGTGGCGATTCAACTCAATGTAACTAAAGGGAAAGGTGACATTATGACTAAGCCATATGTTCGTTTAGATAAAAACGACGCTGCCGTCCTTATGGTAGATCATCAAACCGGACTACTGTCCTTGGTTCGCGACATTGACCCGGACAAGTTCAAAAATAACGTTCTTGCACTTGGTGATCTGGCGAAGTATTTTGGTCTTCCAACAATTCTTACTACCAGTTTTGAAAATGGTCCTAACGGCCCATTAGTACCTGAACTTAAAGAACAATTCCCTGATGCTCCATATATTGCCAGACCTGGCAATATCAACGCATGGGATAACGAAGATTTCGTTAAAGCGGTTAAAGCCACTGGCAAGAAACAATTAATCATCGCAGGTGTAGTAACTGAAGTATGTGTTGCCTTCCCTGCGCTTTCTGCGATCGAAGAAGGATTCGATGTATTTGTTGTTACCGATGCGTCGGGTACTTTCAATCCTATAACTCGGGATGCAGCATGGGATCGAATGTCTAACGCTGGCGTGCAGTTAATGTCATGGTTTGGAGTTGCATGTGAATTGCATCGTGACTGGCGCAATGATATCGAAGGTCTGGGTACGCTGTTCTCTAATCATATCCCCGACTACCGCAACCTTATGACTAGCTTTAATTTATTAAATTCTAAGTAAATTAAACCTTCGCAGTCCTCCGATTAGACAGGCAGACTGCGATTTTATTCAGAGATCACGTGCTGGATATTTTTTATAGAGCGAGCAAACAGCCACATCATAAATGATCGCCACCTTCTTCCTGTCCACGCCGTTTGCAATCAGTCGGCCCGCCTGGTCCCATTGTTCTTGGGTAAGTTTCGGACGCCTGCCGCCGATTCGCCCTTTCTCACGAGCTGCGGCTAACCCAGCGCGTGTGCACTCCACTATCAACTCCTCTCCATCTCGGCCAGGGCAGACATGATGTGGAAAATGAAACGCCCCATTGGGCTGGAAGTGTCGATGCTATCCGTAAGACTTTTGAAGTGGATCCCGCGCTGCCGTAGTTCGTCGACCAGCAGTACCAAGTTCCTCATGCTTCGCCCAAGGCGCTCAAGCTTCCACACCACCAGCGTATCTCCCTCTTTCAGCGTCTTAAGAAGTTTTTTCAGCGCTGGCCAGTTCGCTACTGTTCAGCTCATTTTTCTTCTAAAATCTGTTTACATCCTGCGCGTTCGAGGGCTTGTCGCTGGAGATCCGTATTTTGGTCATCTGTTGACACTCTTATGTAGACAATTTGGATATTTTTCACACTATAAATTCTAAAAAAAAATCAGAGGAAGTTATCGGCATGGCTACCGCAGAGCGGTCTATAAAACGTACGAATTTCTAATTCTCACCAAGGTGGGTAGTACTTCTAGGGACAGTCTCCTTCAGTGACTGCTCATCAACACATCTGATAAATAGTTGAAAGATTGGCGGATGTGGTAGGTAATCACGCATCTGATAAGTCACGAACCAATATTTCTTTGAAGCCGGAGAAAATTCCTTGTCGTCTACGGAGTTGCGGTCCCCTAATACTGAAATCAATGATGATGCAGTTAGTCCTTTGTGCTATCATCCCCCGGATCAAAAAACAGGTACCTTTTGCTATGGAATTTAGAAAAGACATAAACGCTTTGCGTTCTCTTGCTGTTTTAGCGGTAATTATTTTTCATTTTAATAGCGACTACCTCCCAGGTGGTTTTGCTGGAGTGGATGTTTTCTTCGTCATTTCTGGTTATCTAATGACGAAAATAATTTTATCTGGAATCAACGAAAATAACTTCAGTTTAAAAAGATTCTATCTGGCACGTGCCAGGAGAATAATTCCAGCATTGACAATTATATGTTTAATCACCATATTGATTGGCTGGCTTTTTATCAAGCCTTCAGATTTTTATGAAATGGGTAAGGATGTTGCAAGTAGCATACTATTCATTTCAAACTTCCTTTACTTGTCAAGATCAGGCTATTTTGACAATTCTTCTGTTAATAATTTTCTTTTACACACATGGTCTCTTTCTGTTGAGTGGCAATTTTATATTGTATATCCATTATTGTTGTTAGCTGTTTCAAAGACATTGGGTTTGAAAGCGGCCAAACATTCTATCCTTGTACTTTTTATTTTTTCTTTTTTTGCATCTCTATATGGCACTTATAATTATGCTGAAGCAAGTTATTTTATGTTTCCTACTAGAGCCTGGGCAATGCTTGCTGGAGGATTAGTATATATCATACCTCCTCTGAAAATTTTGAAAAGAACACTGAGTCTTTTGGGTCTCTCAATAATAATTATAAGTTTATTCATAATTAATAAAGAAACACCATGGCCTGGGTTAATGGCAATAATTCCGGTTTTTGGGGCATTCTTGTGTATATATTCAAATGCTACTTTACGCTTTTTTGATTTGAAGCCTTTACAATACATCGGTACGATATCATATGAAGCCTATTTGATCCACTGGCCTCTTTTAGTATTTATTCGCAAAATCAGTCTGGATATTAACTTTGCATGGTACGCTTTTGTTATCTTAGCCCTTTCATTTATTTTAAATATATCCTTACAGACTTTTAAATCAAATAAAAAACTTCCAATAACATTTTTCGCATGTCTTGCATCTTGCTTGTTGGTAATAACAAATAATGGATATACAAGCAGAGTTCCGGAACAGTACAGAATCACCAACCAAGAATTCCATAAAAAATACTATGGTGGAGCTGATTATCCTTCTAATAAGGTATTCCATATAAATTCTAGCGAAAGTAAATTTGATTACATCATAACTGGCGATAGTTTTGGTTTGCAATATGCTAAGTCATTTGATGAACATAAAGTAGAAGCAGCAGCTCTTTTTGATCATGGCTGCCTAATATTTCCTAATTATTCAAGGTACTTAAATAATAAAGAAGACACTTCATGCTCTGAGGAATATACAAAATTAAAAGCTCTTATGGATAAGGAACCACAAGCCCCCCTTTTGTTTGCAAGCTCCTGGGATACTTACGATGGAATGCTTATAAAAAAGGGGGGGGGTACGCCAATTAAAAAAGATAAAGATTCATATTACACCATAGTGTTAAGTGAAATTTTATCGGTTATTCAGGATGGCGGCGACAAGCGTATGTATTTCATAATAGGTCGTCCCCAACCAGCAAGAGTTGATGGCTTCGGTTGCCTGACTGGTGAAAGCCTTATGGGATATAGGTTGATCTCTAACTGTCAAGAATGGCAGAAGAAAGAAAATGTAGATATAAACCTTTATCTACAAAATAAATTGGCACATATCAAAAATGTTAGATTTATAGATCCTAATGATGCTCTTTGTGATAAGTCTCAGTGTAAGATAATTTACAAAAGAGAACCTATTTATACAGATGGCGGGCATCTTTCTATTTACGGCGCGGAAATAGTCACGAAGTATATTATTGAACATCTTTAGCATCTCAAGCCCAGACAAAATTTCCATGTCTGGGCGTTTTGATTGTGCATTCCCACTCCGTTACATTTTGCTGCTTCACTTAATAAGTGAGGTGGTAATAATTTTATGTTGCCATAATTCCTGTGAATATAGATTGTGTGATGGTTTAAGTTAATCAAAGCCAAATGACAAATACTGTACTTCTGGGCAACCTGCTGGAAAGGTACTCGCCTGAAAATGCATGAAGATTTAATGCTTAATCAGCCAGTCAATTAGGGCCTTCAGCTATAGCTTTACGCTGATATCAGATACTTTCCTGCGGCATCTGAACACGTACTGAGACAAATTGGTCAGAAGGGATGTCTATCGGATCTCCATCGTTAATGCCCTGTATTTCGTTTCTGGCAAATTCTGGAGCGGTTGAATGCGTACGGTGATAGGTTTTCACTAATACTGAACCGTCAGCATGAACATGATAATCGAGCCATATCAGGGACTACTTGTTGCGGTCAATGGGGATGTCAAAACCACCATCAATTCCGCCCCAAGCAGCGTCTGAATTTAGACCTTCGTTACCTTCAATCAGATATTCCCCTAGGGAAAGACGAGTTACAGTGCAGCCTTCAGATTCGTCATTGGTCTGGTATGTTCCATCAGAATATACTTTAACCACAGGTGATGCTGCTTTTATGCCGCCATCAGATGCAATTGAAGTGTTTGCAGTCGTGTAAACCTATTTCCATTGATATGTAGCACCCTGCATGTGGTTGGTCTGTATATATGCCTGCCCATCGTTCGTCCAAACGAACCATGCTGTGGATGGACCACCATCATATTGTAGCTGCCCCCCTACACCGTTGGTATTTGCAGGATTATTAGCTGTTTGACTTGTGAAGCGACCAAATCCAAGCATGTTTGTGTTTGAGAAGTTGTCAATATGACGAGAGTATCCCAAGCCAAGAGCTTTTAGCGAGGGAATCTGACTCGTATCACTATTGGTAACAATCTCAGAATCCAGTGCGCTCCTCGTCGCGCTACTTCCTAAACCGAGGTTTGTGCGGCTGCCTTCTGCCGTTGTTGCCCCGGTCCCGCCCTGGTCAATCGGGAGAGCACCATTGGGCCCTTTCTGCGCCAGCTTACCGATGCCGGGGATAGTCTCGGGGGTGCCGTTTATGGTTACCGTGATGCTCTGGTTTGCTGATGAAGTAGCGAACGTCTCCCATGCGCCAATGTTCTCGTCATACTCTTTGATGAGCTGAGACATGGCCTGCTCCAGTCCGTCGACCGAGATATTGTCTGATACCAGAATGCCGTATTTCTGGCCGCTGAGCGCTGGTGATGCAGCAGGCATTACCGTCATTGACGTGGCGCTGTTCACGGATGAGATTTGAAACATCTGCACCGGGTTGGACATAACGATAAATGTCTGGCCGGCGCGAACCTGGCTGGCAGGTGCCGTCCAGTTTGTGCCGGTGCCGGTTGCGGTATTTCCATTGATAGCGATAGTGCCAGTGTTATAAAGCATGAACTATCTCACGATAATAACGATCGTTTGAAACGATCAAAAATGTAAAATTGATCGCTCATATCAATCTGACTATTTTTTAAAGTTAAATAAAATGGATATTCCCGCTCTTACAGGAATGTAGAAATGAAACGATTATTTGCTGCAGCACTTTTGCTGCTGGCTGTCTGTGCCGGTAAACACACAGATTACGCATTTAAAATGGATTATCCTGTGGACGCAGCGCGTCTTTCTCTCGGTGGTGATATTCACGCGAATATCGATTGTGCCACCAGGGAAATGAAGGTTATTTCAGACAGCAGCAATGGAATATTCAGCCGCCATGTTAATAAACGTCTGAATAATATTTTCTATAAAAAAACCGATAAACTCGATGTCGTTTATCGCTTCAATGTTGCGAAGGGAGTAAGGCAAGAGTTGGCGCAAGGCTCATAGAAAAAACAGGCCTGACCGAACGACAGATTGAGAAGTATCGTCAGGGCTGTTGGGTGGAAGGTGTCCATTTTAAACGGGTATCCCCATCTGGAGAAAAAACCTTGCGTGGCACAACCTGGTATAACTATCCGAGAATTAATCAGTTAATAAGGGATGCGTAAGATGGCAGCTTTGCCTACAGGTGTCGAAATCAGAAACAATAAGATTTGTATCTGGTTTATGTACCGGGGAAAGCGTTGCCGCGAAATTCTCAAAGGTTGGATTAACACCCCGGCGAACATCAAAAAAGCCGGGAATCTTCGGGCTGTGATCGTTAGTGAGATCATCCTTGGAGAGTTTGATTACCACCAGCGCTTTCCTTCATCGTCCAGAGCAAAAAAAACCGTAACAACTGTTTCAGTTCAAGCCTTTTCAGAGCTGTGTGAACTGTGGACGAGCATTAAAGAAACCGAAATTAGCGCGAATACCATGCGTAAGACTCGCTCACAACTCGGTACGTTAATGCACATCATTAACGGAGATACGCCTGTTTCAACTATACGCCACAGCGACATTCTGAAATACAGGAAGGAGCTGTTGAACAGTGAGACACTTTACCTGGCAAATCCCAGAAGCAACAAACAGGGACGCACTGTGCGTACCGTGAACAACTATATATCGCTTCTGTGCTCCCTTCTTCGGTTTGCACACAAATCTGGCTTTATCAATGGCAAACCCTTTGAAGGGATCAAGAAACTACACAAAGGGAAAGTAAAACCGGATCCTTTAACGAAGCAGGAGTTTAGTTTGCTTGCGGCAGCCGAGCGTGATCAAAGCCTCAATATGTGGACGTTCGCAGTTTATACTGGTGTCCGTCATGGAGAGCTTGCAGCCCTTGCCTGGGAAGATATCGACTGGGAAAAAGGTACGGCTCATATACAGCGCAACCTTAATGCGCTAGGAATGTTCGGCCCACCAAAAACCGATGCAGGTAACCGGGTTATCACCCTATTAGAGCCGGCACTTGAAGCCTTGAAAGCACAGCGTAAGCTGACGGCGCTGCAGCCTAAAACCGAAATTGTCTTTAATCATCGCGAGTATGGCGCAGTGGAACATCAAAGCCTGCGATTCGTTTTCATACCCCGGATGCGCAAGGGAGAACAGAAAGCCTACTACTCTTTATCGAGCATCGGTGCGAGATTCAACTCAGCTGTAAAACGTGCTGGTATTCGCCGCCGGAATCCGTACCATACGCGGCATACTTTTGCCTGCTGGCTTTTATCTGCCGGCGCTAATCCGTCTTTCATAGCCAGCCAGATGGGGCATGAAAACGCGCAAATGGTTTATGAAGTCTACGGTGCGTGGATTGAAGAAATGAATGGCGAACAGGTGCTGATGCTTAACGATAAGCTGGCACGCTGAAAAATTTTTGCCCCTATTATGCCCCTATTGGCTCCGAAGGTAGCAATAAATGCAAGAAAATCAATCAAATACAAAGAAAGAGCAATACAACCTGAATAAGCTGCAGAAGCGGCTGCGCCGTAATGTGGGCGAAGCCATTGCAGACTTCAATATGATTGAAGAAGGCGACCGCATCATGGTTTGCCTGTCGGGGGGTAAAGACAGCTACACCATGCTGGAGATCCTGCGTAATCTTCAACAGAGCGCGCCGGTGAAATTCTCCCTGGTGGCCGTAAACCTTGACCAGAAACAGCCGGGTTTCCCTGAGCATATCCTGCCGGAATATCTCGATAAGCTGGGCGTTGAGTACAAAATCGTCGAAGAAAATACCTACGGTATCGTTAAAGAGAAGATCCCGGAGGGCAAAACCACCTGCTCTCTCTGCTCTCGTCTGCGTCGTGGCATTCTGTACCGGACCGCGACGGAGCTGGGCGCCACCAAAATTGCGCTGGGTCATCACCGCGACGATATCCTGCAAACGCTGTTCCTGAACATGTTCTACGGCGGAAAGATGAAAGGCATGCCACCTAAGCTGATGAGCGATGACGGCAAACACATTGTCATCCGCCCTCTCGCCTATTGCCGCGAGAAGGACATTGAACGCTTCTCCCAGGCGAAAGCTTTCCCGATTATTCCATGCAACCTGTGTGGCTCTCAGCCGAACCTGCAGCGCCAGGTCATTGGTGACATGCTGCGTGACTGGGATAAACGTTATCCAGGGCGCATCGAAACCATGTTCAGCGCAATGCAGAACGTGGTGCCTTCTCACCTTGCGGATGTTGAGCTGTTTGACTTCAAAGGCATCAACCATGATTCTGAAGTGGTGAATGGCGGCGATCTGGCGTTTGATCGGGAAGAGATCCCCATGCAGCCTGCAGGCTGGCAGCCGGAAGATGATGATAATCAGTTTGACGAGCTGCGCTTGAACGTACTTGAAGTGAAATAATCCTGTCGCGTCTCAGAGTCCGTCTGAGACGCGTTTTTTCTGCCGCTTATTTCAGCAATCTGACCCGGCAGGTTTTGCCTTTAATTTTCCCGTTTTGCAGCTGCTTCCATGCCTTATGCGCAACCGCCTGGCGGATTGCCACATATACGTGTGCCGGATGAACGGTAATCTTGCCGATATCGGCGCCATCCAGTCCCATGTCACCTGTCAGCGCGCCTAATACGTCGCCTGGACGCATCTTGGCTTTTTTGCCGCCATCAATGCACAGCGTCGCCATTTCGGCTTCGAGTGGCACAACGCGAACGTTCCCCGGGGTGTTCACCCAGTTAAGCTTTATCTGCAGCATTTCAGACAAGATATTGGCGCGCTGCGCCTCTTCCGGCGCGCAGAAGCTAATGGCCAGCCCGCTGTTTCCGGCACGTGCGGTACGCCCAATGCGGTGAACGTGTACTTCTGGATCCCAGGCCAGCTCGTAGTTAACAACCAGCTCCAGCGATTTAATGTCCAGCCCACGTGCGGCGACATCGGTTGCAACCAGCACACGGGCGCTGCCGTTCGCGAAGCGAACCAGCGTCTGGTCACGATCGCGCTGTTCCAGATCGCCATGCAATGACAGCGCACTTTGCCCGGCAGCATTCAGGGCATCACACACCGCCTGGCAATCTTTTTTGGTATTACAAAACACCACGCAGGAGGCGGGCTGGTGCTGGCTCAGCAATTTCTGCAGAAGCGGGATTTTGCCCTGCTGCGGGGTTTCAAAGAACTGCTGCTCGATGGCAGGCAGCGCATCCACGCTGTCGATTTCAATCGTCAGCGGATTTTTTTGTACACGACCGCTGATCGCAGCGATGGCGTCAGGCCAGGTCGCAGAGAATAACAATGTCTGACGATCTTCCGGCGCGAAGCGGATCACTTCGTCGATCGCGTCGCTGAAGCCCATGTCCAGCATACGGTCCGCTTCATCCATCACCAGCGTTTGCAGGGCATCCAGTGAAACGGTGCCTTTTTGCAGATGATCCAGCAGACGGCCAGGTGTCGCGACAATAATATGAGGCGCATGCTGGAGCGAATCACGCTGCGCCCCGAACGACTGTCCGCCGCAGAGGGTTAAGATCTTGGTGTTGGGCAGGAAGCGCGCCAGACGACGCAACTCACCCGCGACCTGGTCAGCCAGTTCGCGGGTCGGGCACAGAACCAGAGACTGGGTCTGGAACAGAGTGGCATCAATATGCTGTAACAGTCCAAGACCGAACGCTGCCGTTTTCCCACTGCCGGTTTTTGCCTGTACGCGAACATCGCGCCCCTCAAGAATGGCGGGTAATGCGGCCGCCTGAACAGGCGTCATCGTGAGGTATCCCAACTCGTTGAGGTTATCGAGTTGGGCGGCAGGCAGAACATTCAGGGTAGAAAAAGCGGTCACAATAGTCTCTCGTGGTCATCTTTGCGGTCAGATGGCGCGTATCCTCGCAGATCTCGGGGTTCGATGCGACAATTTAATCGGTTCTTCATCGGGCGGCGGGTCGGGCATAGGCTGCGGACGCGGAATGGGATCGGGCATGGGCGTTGGGTCGGTCGGGACCGGATCGGACTGCCGTGAATGCAGCCGTTGCAGCGCGAGTAGATGGTTCATCTTTCCCTCCAGTTTTTTGGATTGACCCTTTTAGGGTAGACCCTGAGAAACGGGAGGCAAAAAAAAGCCGACTATTAAAGTCGGCGTCGTACGAATCAATTGTGCTATGCAGTAATTCAAAAAAGGAAGTAAGACAATATGGAGCGCAACGCCCATCGCTTGACGTTGCATTCACCTGCGGGAGTAATAATGCACCTTACACGGTTTCTGTTTATTGACTTTGCTCAATTAAAAGAGCGTTTTGATCCGCGCAAAAGGTGGAAAAAGCGTAAATTTACAACCATTTACTACGATGCAACCACCATGCAACACCGCCAATCAAAGCAGCTAACATGACGCAAAACGCGGTAAAGCCGTAGCGATAAGCACCGCCGGGAATGCCGCCCAGGTTTACGCCAAACAGACCGGTCAGAAAGGTACTGGGTAAAAAGACCATTGCCATCAGCGACATCGTGTAGGTTCTTCTGGCCAGCGACTCCTGCATCACCTGTGCTATCTCATCGGCCATTACTGCGGTTCTGGCAATACAGGAATCAATTTCATCCAGCCCGCGCCCCAGTCTGTCAGCAATGTCCTGCATTCTACGGCGCTGGTCATCATTCATCCAGCTGAGACGCTCGCTGGCCAGACGGGCATATACATCACGTTGTGGCGTCATGTAGCGACGCATCACAATCAGTTGCTTGCGCAGTAACGCCAGGAAACCGCGTGGCGGTATCTGCTGATCGAGCAGGTTATCTTCCAGATCGATAATTTTATCGTGCAACTCTTCGATAAACTCGCTCGCGTGATCGGTAAGCGCATCGCAGACATCCACCAGCCAGCTGCCGCAGTCAGTCGGCCCGGTGCCCTCTTTCAGATCGTTTACCACGTCATCCAGCGCCAGCACTTTACGCTGGCGAGTGGAAACAATAAGCCCATCATCCATATAGACGCGCATCGCCACCAGCTGATCGGGACGTTCATCCGTGCTGCCGTTAATACAGCGAAGCGTGATCAACGTACCGTCACCCATCCGGCTCACGCGTGGCCGCAGGCTTTCCCCTGCCAGCGCATCACGCACGTTGTTTGGCAGCAATGGGGTGGATGCCAGCCAGTCAGCGCTGTCCGGATGGGTATAGTTCAGGTGTAACCAGCAGGGATGCGCGTGATCGATCACGTCGTTGTCTTCCAGCGGCCGGGCACCGCCTTTACCGTCAAACACCCACGCAAACACTGCGTCAGGAACGTTCAGTTCAGACCCTTTTATGCTCTCCACAACGCCTCCACCTTTTAGCTTTTCGTTGTCAGTCTAGCTTTCGGCAGAGGTTACGCAACCACTATGTTCCGCATGGCGCTGAAATCGCTCGGGAATTGTACGGGTAACGGCGGTGTCCCTTCAGGTGGAATGTCCTTGTCGCTGCGGGAACGCCAGCGGAACAACCGGTGCAGTTAACGAACTATCAGCCGCGTATTCCCCGTCGAGCCGGAAATTGCGTGTCCGTGACTGCAGTTCGATAACCTGATTGCGTAGCACGTCGGAGGATCCGTTAAGTTCCTCCGCCATCGCCACATTGCTTTGCGTAACCCTTTCCAGCTCTGATAATGCCAGCGTAATCTGTGAAATTCCCTTCTCCTGCTCGGATGTGGAACTGGAAATTTCATCCATCAGACGGCTGACATTGCCGGATCCGGCCACAATCTCACGCATGTTTTTTTCCGCTTCTGACACTACCGTCACGCCCTGTGTAACGTTATTGCTGGTGACTTCAATCAGCGTTTTGATGTTCTTCGCCGCTTCCGCGCTGCGGTGTGCCAGATTTCGCACCTCCTCCGCGACCACAGAGAAGCCTTTTCCGTGGTCTCCCGCCCTTGCCGCCTCAACGGCCGCGTTAAGCGCAAGGATATTGGTCTGGAAGGCAATCCCGTCGATCATCGAGATGATTTCCGTCATTTGCTGTGCGCATTCGGTGATCGATTGCATATTGTGAGCAACCTGCCCCATCAGCTCGCCCCCCTTACGCGCCTGAAGCGTTGCCTGATTGGCCTGTTCACTGGCGAGTCGGGTGTTATCAGCATTGTTTTTGGTGCTCGCAGCCATCTGCTCCATGCTGGCTGCGGTTTGCACCAGCGAAGCCGATTGCTGCTCCGTTTTCACTGATAGCTGCGCGCTGCGTGCGGAGAGTTGATCCGATAAGGTCATGGCGGTTTGTGACGACGCCCTGATTTCCCGGACCAGTGTTGCAATATTGCCCGAAAGGCTGTTAATCCCGGGAATTAAACGCCCTGCGCAGTTGTTGCCAAACTCGGGGATTGTCACGTTAAGATTCCCTGCCGTGACTTCTTCAATACTTTTTTTCACAGTATTGATCGGTGTCACAAGATATTGGGTCATGTAAATCCAGAGTAAAAAAAGAGCAATCACATTTATTACATTGAGCGTTATTAAGAGTGACGATGCGCCGGTAAATAGAAAGACGACAGCTGCGTTTAGCAAAAAAAGAGACAAAAGGAAATAGACAATGAAGGTTCTGACACTAATATTTTTTAGCATGATTATTCCCACAACTTAATATTTTGGTCGGCATTAAGGTTTATAGCATTCGTACTGGCGTTTGTCCTCACGAATAGCGGTGCTTTGTCGTTTCGCAGTTAGCAACCTGCAATTTAACTTAAGTGAGATAAAAAAAGCGTATTGTGGGAAATATTGTGCCATGGATACTGTGATACTGGTCTGACACGAACTTAAGCGATACCATCACCTGCGGCTAAATGGGTTAATCACCACCCTATTTTAGAGACTTTGTTGCAATTAACTGTCCTTGTTTAGCTGTGCTTAACAAGTTAGAACTGAGAATATATTTTATATTGCTTACAGTTTTGCGTTTTAATAGTGCGGGCCGTTTTACGTACCCTATAACTAATATTGTTTGAACTCGCCTGCACGCAGCCAGATAAAGATCTGTCCCGGTTGGCGAAATCAGTAACCCCTTTGGCGTGGGATTGCATAATGCTCAATGTATCGTGGGACCCAGTGTTAATAGCCATCTCTTATCTTGTGGCCTTTATCGCCTCGTTTGTGGCCCTGGAGAATGCTGGGAAAATCCCGCTTTCCAGCGGGAAGGCCGCTCTGTTCTGGCGTTTTGCCGGAGGGCTTACGCTGGGCGTCGGGATCTGGTCGATGCATTTCATTGGTATGTTAGCGATGAAAATGCCCATGATCATGAGCTACAACCTCTGGTTAACCCTCGCCTCAATGGGCGTCGCGGTGGTGGCGTCTATGCTGGCAATGAATATTGCCGTGACGGGCGCTCGCCTTTCGCCCTTCAGACTGCTTCTCTCTACCTTAATTCTGAGCGCAGGCGTGGTGTCAATGCACTATATCGGTATGGCCGCACTGATGCTGGACAGCCCCATCATCTGGGATCACCCCATCATCGGTTTATCCGTATTGATTGCCGTAATGGCCTCCGGTGCCGCGCTCTGGTTGGCTTTTCACCTGCGGCATCAGCGAAAAGGGATCTTTATCAATCGCATTCTCGCCGCTTTAGTTCTGGGCGCTGCCATCTGCGCCATGCACTACACCGGCATGCGGGCCGCTCAGTTCAGTGATATGGCTCATACCCTACCCGGCGGTATCAGCGAACTGGGATTATCGATAGGGGTGTCGGTCACCACGCTGTGCCTGCTCGGCATGATGTTGATTATCTCACTCATTGATTCCCACTGGCGTACCAACCGGCTCACGGACAACCTTCAGGCGCTCAATCGACAGCTTGAACTACAGGCACGGTTTGATGCCCTTACCGGCCTTGCTAATCGCCACCAGATGGATCTGCGCATGCAGGATTGCCTGCGCAGCGCGATGCTTAGCAATAAGCAATTTGCCGTGATCTTCCTCGACGTTGATCACTTTAAACAGGTTAATGACACCTGGGGACATCACGTCGGGGATGAGTTGTTAATCACCATTGCGCAGCGCATCACGGCGAGGCTTACCCGTGAGATGACCCTGGCAAGATTGGGGGGCGATGCTTTTATTCTTCTGGTTCCAGAATGTGATGACGACAAACTCCAGTCCCTCCTCTCAACGCTGCTCGACGATGTGCGCCGCCCGCTTTCCGTATGCGGGCATACGCTGAGTACAACGCTCAGCGCAGGCGTCAGTCGTTATCCGCAGGATGGCGAAACGCTGCATGAGTTAAAGCTAAAAGCAGATGCAGCAATGCAGTACGTTAAAAAGCAAGGCCAAAACGACTGGGAGGTCTACCGGACAGAGATGTCGACGGCGATCCCGGCTAACCCCGGTTTTTTGCAGGAACTCACGCAGGCGCTTGAGCGCGATCAGTTTGAGCTGTGGTATCAACCCACCTGGCACGCTGAAGAGAGAACTATCCACGGCTTTGAGGCGCTTCTTCGCTGGCGACATCCCGAACAAGGCGTGCTACTGCCGAATCTGTTTTTACCTTCGCTTGAACAGACGGGTTTAATTATTCCCGTGGGTAACTGGGCGATTGAGGCCGCATGCCGTCAGCTGTATTTCTGGACTGAACAAGGTTTTGCCCACTGGACGTTGTCTTTTAACTTATCCCCTGTACAGTTTGAACAGCCGGATATCTTTCAGACCGTATCGTCTCTGTTGCAGAAATATAATCTTTCTCCTTCCCGGCTCATCCTTGAGGTCACGGAGAGCACTGCCCTTAAAAATCTCGACCGCAGTATCGAATTACTGAGTGCATTCAACCAGGCCGGGATCACCGTCTCTATTGATGATTTTGGCACCGGTTATTCTAATCTGCTTATGCTCAGCGTGCTTCCGGCAAAAGAGCTCAAAATCGACAAAAGCTTTGTGACGTCAATGCTGGAAAATGAGAAAAACCGCAAGCTGGTGGAGACCATTATTAATATTGCCCGGACCATGGAGATGTATGTTGTTGCCGAAGGGATCGAAACAGAAGAGCAACGAGCGGTGTTAACAGAGCTCGGGTGTGATTATTTGCAGGGTTTTCTGTTCGCCAGACCTTTGCCTGCCGAACAGATCCCGTGGCTACTGCTGCAGATTAATTCACAGAAACAGATTATACCAATTGGTAAAATTCATTCGGAATCCGCTTTTGTTTCACAAAAAAATCATGCTACACAGGGTTAACTGGAGTATGGTTCAGAGGAGTCCACGCGAGTCGATTCCGTCGTGATCGTCAGGCATATTGTGCCGATGTACAGGAATTCCTTATGTCGCAAAATTATTTTGATGCGCTGAATGTCATTAAAACCCCCGTGTGGCTGATCTCCCCCGTTTCCGGCCATATTATTTTTGCGAATACGGCCGCGGTTCAGGTGATGGGGGATAAAACGGTGGATGATCTGCGAAAAGGCGCTTTCTCAGCCAATGCGCAAGACGTGCTGTCGATGTATATCCCTGAGTTGAAAACGGACCAGGAGATTGTCGAGATCTGGACTGTCTGGCGCGACGGGCATGAAACCGCGTTGAGCTGTCGTCTTTCGCTGACCCACCATGCGCCGTACGGCGACATTATCGTTTTTGAAGGGATTTCACATCCGGCACCGACCGGGCTTAAAGCGAGCCGCTCCGCTACTTACCAGCGAAAAAAGCAAGGATTCTATGCTCGCTTTTTTCTGACAAACAGCGCCCCGATGTTGCTGATCGACCCTGCTCGCGACGGCCAAATTGTTGATGCCAATCTGGCCGCGCTTAACTTTTATGGCTACTCGCACGAGGAGATGTGCAGCAAGCATACCTGGGAGATCAACACTCTGGGGCGCGATGTGATCCCAGTGATGAGCGAAATCGCCGCTCTGCCGGGTGGGCATAAGCCACTCAACTTTGTGCACCGCCTTGCCGATGGATCAACCCGCCATGTTCAGACCTATGCCGGACCAATTGAGATCTACGGGGATAAACTGATGTTGTGCATTATCCATGACATCACCGAGCAAAAAAGGCTGGAGCTTGAGCTGGAACATGCCGCGTTACAGGATGCCATGACGGGCCTGCTCAACCGGCGACAGTTCTATATTATCGCTGAGCAAATGAATCTCACGCACCTGCCTCTACAGCAGCAATTCAGTTTACTGCTGGTGGATACCGATCACTTTAAGAATATCAACGACGTTTTTGGTCATCTGAAGGGGGATGAAGTGCTCATCGCGCTTTCACGTACCCTGGAGGCCTGTAGCCGGAAAGAGGATTTCGTGTTCCGCTGGGGAGGCGAGGAGTTTGTCATTCTGCAGCCACGTACCTCTCTCGATACTGCAATGCAAATCGCCGAAACGATCCGGGCAGCGGTTGCCCGCATCTCGATCCCCGGCCTGCCGCGATTTACGGTCAGCATTGGCGTGGCGCGGCACAACCAGGATGAGAGTATCGACGATCTCTTTAAACGGGTAGATGACGCGCTTTATCGCGCCAAGAATGATGGCCGAAATAAAGTCCTGGCGGCATGAAACTGGTGTATTGGATAAAGCCCCGCTACAATGCCCATCTTGATGAAAAAGACTATGGGTGGGTATCGTCTGCAATGGGAAGAACAGAAATAATCCTCACCATAATTATTTTAATGCTTATTATTTTCGGATTCTGGTTTATCTTCAGCGGCGAGATCTGGTTAGTGGCGGAATATATTGAAAACAGCATTTACCCCACTTTCGACGCGCTGTAACGCACGTTTAATCCGTTGTTTCACCTACCGAAATTATCAGGTATCGGCCAACTCAACAGGCGCGTAAGATATGCGCCGTTATCCTCCATTATGTTGGTAACGAATTGCTAAATCACTTGCTTATTTTGCCCGTGCTCTGACGGGCTTTTTTATTTCCGACATTTGCGCTACACCAGGCTATATCTAAAACGTCGTTATCCATAAAGGTGAGAAAATGATGAGCAAGAAGATCCTGATGCTGGTGGGCGATTACGCCGAAGATTACGAAACCATGGTCCCTTTTCAGGCCTTACAGATGATTGGCCATCAGGTTGACGCCGTCTGCCCGGATAAAGCGAAGGGTGACTATGTCATGACCGCTATCCATGATTTCGACGGTGCTCAGACGTATAGCGAAAAACCGGGGCACCGTTTTATCCTCAATGCCGATTTTTCCGCCGTTAACGAGCAGGACTATGACGCCCTGCTGATCCCTGGCGGCAGAGCGCCTGAATACCTGCGGTTAAATGATGACGTACTGAAGCTGGTGCAGGCATTTGATGCCGCGCACAAACCGATTGCGGCCGTGTGCCATGGCCCACAGTTGCTGGCCGCCGCCGGGATCTTAAAAAGACGAACCTGTAGCGCCTACCCGGCCTGTGCGCCTGAAGTGCGACTCAGCGGCGGCGAGTATGCCGATATCGGTATCGATCAGGCTCACGTTGATGGTAACCTGGTCACCGCGCCGGCCTGGCCTGCGCATCCGCAGTGGCTGGCGAAATTTGCGAAGTTGTTGGAATAGGCCAGCAAGGCAACCTGCTCTTTACATACGCTCTTCAAGCCAGACGATCGACCGCAACAAAAAAGCGTTCTTCCGTCAAAAGAGCACGCTCTTTAATGCTCTGAAACTCGCGCCGGATAAACCAGCCCGCTTCCGGCGCCATGCTCAGATAAAACACCTCACGAAAGCCCGGAGCTTCAACACGCATTCTTACACACCCCGTTTCTCCTGCACGGAAGAGCTGCTCTGGCACGATACTGACACAACGCTCGCCATTCTGCAGAAGGATAGTCGCTATCTCATAGCGGCAAATTCCGCTGCTCAGGCTATAACCTAATGTGCTCAGATCGTGAAGATACTGACGTGATAACGTGACTTCAATGCTGGTGCCCGCAAACCACTCAATGATTTGCTGCGCCAGCCCCTCTAACCGCTCGCAGAATTCAACGATTTCAGCCTCAACTGAGGTGTTACCTGACGTTATGTTCTTGCTACTCTGTTGCACTTTTTTAAAGAAACGTTCTCTGGCTGACACGTTGTTGCCTCTGTTCTCTTTCACACGGTTAAACCAGGATCAGCGCCCCCTGCGCTGACCGGCCATTTTTATCTTCCCGGATGTTTCCTTGCCTTCTTAAACGAGGGAACCCTTTGTAGCTATTCCGCCGTTTTTTGTTTCATCAGGGCATAACGAGCAATCAACTGCTGCAGATGCTGTTCTGTCTGGCTCTGCTGCGCGACAGGCCACGGCTGGTTTTCAGGAAGATCTGCCAGCTGTCGCAGTTGTTCCTCTGCAGGCACGGCACTGTTAAATGCCTGCATCATGGTAAATACCGCTGATTTCAGCTCGCTGACCGTCATGTACTTACCCCGCTGTTCATCAAGTGCGTTAAGCCGGTTCGCCAGTTGTTGCAATTGGGTCATTCCCTGATGCCAGCCAGTCAGATATGGCTGCGGAAGTGCAGCAACGTTAACCTGCTGCTGCCACTGTTGCGCCAGCGGTTTCGCCTCTTGCGGCCAAAGGATCAGCGCCTGCTGCACCAGGCTATCGCCGTAGCGCCATGCCCAGTCAGGTTTCAGTTCCCTAAGCTGTGCTAGCCGATTTTGCGTCTTGCTAAGCCCTGCCACGGGTGATGGTGACGCGTGTCGCAGCGCCTGCAACTGCGCTTTGGATAATTCGTCAGGTAAAGGCGCCAGAGTGGCATCGAGCTGTGTTTGAGCCGGGTCTGGTGTATGCATCGTCTGCCATCCCCATGCCACCGAGCTGGCAATCACCAGCATGGTCGCCATTCCGGCGACAAATGGCTTCCAGGGCTTCACCGGAGGCGGCGCGGTCATCACCTGCCTGTCCGGCAGCGGCTCCGGCTGCGCGACATAGACCCACCTGACGTGTTCTGCCGGGGTCGGAAAGCTGGCCGGGAGAACAGCACCGCCCGCCTCCTGCCCGCCGTCGCTGTTTTCCAGCCGTACCGCCGCGTTATGGACCTGGGTACGCAGGGCATCGAGCTGGCTGGCATGCCTCAGTTCAAGACGCTGCAATATGTCGCCCAGTGCGTTCAGGTGCTCTTCTGTCTGGTACAACTGGCTGAGGTCAATACAGGTCAGCGTGAGGGTGCGCATCGTCTGTTGTAACCGCCTGCTGAGCGCGCTGAGAATTTCCATACGCGCATGCACAGGCTGCGGCCAGATATTGTCCCACTGGCGGGAGAGGAGTGCGTCCAGTATTGCCAGTCCTTCGTTCATGCCGTACAGACCGGCCAGATGCGTTCGGACGAGCGTATACCAGGCCGCGGTCTGCAGTTCCACCCCGTTGTGCTCAAAAAGCGACAGACAGAGCTTTTCCGCCTGCGGCCAGTTGATGTCCGGTCGCGCCGGATGGGTCAGTTTGTTCATTTCGTCACGCAGGGCGGCGTAATCCGCAAGCGTACGCGGGTCGCCGCCGGTTTTGAGGTGGTGGGTGTTTACCGGATTCATCATGCTGTCCTTGCCAGGTCGCAGAAATTCAAAAACAGGAACGTTTATCAACATAGTTTTGCTGCTTCAGATGACGGAGCAGAACCTTGCCCTCTGGCATAAACTCGGTACCATAGCGAACCAGTCCGACACCTTTCAGTTCCGCATCTATGGTGTATCTCAGTTCACCAGGAACATGCTGCTCCAGTAAAGTCACACTCATCGACTGCAACCGGGGTTCGTATTTTAATAAGACATTCGATAAAGTCGCTGTTAGTTGATGTGCGGTTCCGGGCATGCCCTGAAGGATTTTTGTCATATCAGGCAAACCGTAGTCAGGCAAATGTGAAATGGCTTCGGCTCTTGAATTGAGGATACGCTGAATATTGTCCAGTACAGATAAAATGACCTGGTCTTCTTCACTTACCTGAACCACGGGAAGATCTCCTGTAAAATTACCAGTAAGCGTTTCATATAGAGATAGATATTTATAATTCATGATAATCCGTTAAGTCCTGTAGCGAAGCACAAATCACATGCTTTATTGTGCTTTCTTTATTTTCAGAAGCCTTTCTTTTTTACAATACCACCAACAGCCACTATACCATATCTGGCCAAACACGAGAAAATAATCAAAATAACTCGAAGTGGATTTGTATCATACCAAAAATAGAACATATAGATAATAACCAATAACTAATAAAGGGGCGTCCATCTCATTATTCATGCATCTGATTGTTGCATCAAGCGAACAAAAGGACACCTCGGGAATACTGCCTTTGCATTCATTACAACTCTTTATCTGTCATCAGGTTTTTATTTTAAAATCAATGTCGCCCGCCTCCCGGTAAGGCTCTGCGTAGCGGTAGTGCTCTCCGGTGGTCATCGCGTCACTGCGCACGCTCACCGTGGCGTCCATCGGTGTCCCGGCGGTACGGTAGTTGTAATCCCGTACGCTGACCATGCCCGGCACCACCTTATACCGGATGCGCACGTCCCACACCGACTCCTGTGCCCCGTCATACAGCCCGGACGGCTCGTCCATTTCCGTGCGCCAGAAAATCCCGGTTTCTGACAGTATGCGCTGAATAAATTCCCGGTCCGTCTCTTCATGACATAATCATTTCACGTGGTGGATAAAATTAAAGTTCTGTCATTAACGGCAACAGACCTAGATCCAGAAGTTTTATTTCTATATCGTTAGCTTTGCCGATATGTTCTTTATTACTCCCATCGAATATTTCTTCGGTTGAAACAACAATTGTTCCTTTCTGTTTCGCATTCTCTATAATCGGTACTATTTTTGCCGCTTCAGGAATTAATTCTGGCAATACTATTGATGGAATATAAATCATCCACCCCACATAAATTCGATCAGGAAACACATTGCGCTTATGGAGATGATACCCTTTCGAATCGACAGAAATATATGACCTCCCCCTTGAGCAAGATAAATATCTCACCATGGAAATCATTTTTTCAACTTCATTGACCTTTTCATCCATACCTATAACAAGTAATCCCTTGTTGGGATTTAGGATGAACATCATATAATGAGAAATGGAACAAGAATCACCTTCTTCCCCACCATCCCATATGCTTTCATTTATTAACGGTTTATGTTTATTATAATGTTTGCCCACTATATTAAAAGCATTGTCTGTTGGACCTGACTCATTAAAGGCAATGCTTTTCACAGCATCTTTTTTAGAATAGCCAGTAAAAAACCATTTCTTATTTTTCCCAAGAAGTTTTTCAGTCTCTCTGGACACTTCAAACATATCTATAAGGCTTTTATCAACCTGAATCGCCTCATCATTTTCAAAATATACTTTTATCTCAGTATTGAACAAAGACGTCATGGTATCCACCGTGTCAAAATGTCCTTAAGGGGTAAAAACAGCTCAGCAAAGTATCTCTGACTTACAGGCTGCATAAATATCCAGATGACCTTTAAAGGCTGGTTAACTGTTGCGACAGCCTGGTGTCTTGATGCTTGATTTATAGCGCTTACATTTCCAGTCCACCAACGTTTTTTTGTACCATCGGCGTTAAAAAACTGATCATACCGCGCCTTCGCCTCCCAGAACTGACACAGCTTATCCTTCCAGCCATCAAACGACACGCCACAGTACTTAAACTCCTGAATCTGTTGCGTTTCATGATTATAAAACGTGCCACAAATACGCGTCTGGTAACTTATCGTCACCATACTCCAGCGTGAACAACGTCTCACCATCGGCATCACTTTCCCTTCCGGTGGGCAGTTCTCACAGGTCTTTTCATCCGTCTTCACCTGTGCGCCGGCTCTGGTCTCGACGCCCTCATAACTTACCGTTTCTGAGTAGTCCATGTCGTCCTCCCAGAAATCACCGTGCGTCTCTGCGCTGACGGCCATCGGTTCATTCAGAATGGGATCATACTGTTTTCCCTGATAACCAAACCCTCCGGTCCCCTGACGCGACCCATTGCCTGAACCAGGATAAGACATATCCTCATCTTCCCAGCCTCCATGGCTGCCTCCTGCTCCGGGAAAGGTTGATGTTCCGGTCGCACCACCAGCCGCACCGGCACTTCCGGCAGCTGCGCCTCCCATTCCCCCGTTAATTACTGGTGGGATCATAACCATCAGAGTCCTCTCCTTTCCCTGTTTATCATCACATGCATATAGTCTTCCACCCGTTGGTCAGTTGAATAGCCGTTTGGGGTTCTCAGCCATATATCCACTTCGGGCTTCAGATAAAAACCAGGCCAATTACGCACGCTGACCGTCGCATCCATCGGCGTGAAGGCTGTCCGGTAGTTGTAATCACGCGTGGCGACGGTGCCGGTGGCTATGTTGTGCCAGGTCCGCACATCCCAGACTGGTTCTGCCGCGCCGTCGAACAACCCCGATGGCTCGCTGTAGGGCAGGCGCACATCAAACTGATAGTGAAGCTGGCTGTCAGCCAGGATGTACGTATCCAGACCGCGCACGTAGTCCATCTCCGTGCGCCAGTAAATCCCTACTTCGCGACTGTCATAATTAAAGCTCTGTCATCAGTGGCAACAAGCCAAGATCCAGAAGCTTAATTTCAATATCGTTAGCTTTGCCTATGTGTTCTTTATTATTTCCATCAAATATCTCTTCGGTAGAAACAACGATTGTTCCTTTTTGTTTTGTATCATCCATTACAGGGATAACTCTGGCAGCCTCAGGAATTAGTTCTGGTAAGATTATTGCCGAAATAAAAATCATCCATCCGACACAAATCCGATCAGGAAAAACATTATTACCATAATTCCAGTAGCCATTTGTATTTATAACAGCATATGCATGTTCTTTATTAGAAACTAAAGAAATCATAAATTCAATGATTCTATTTGTATTTATTTCACCTTGATCACATGTAACACTAACATCCAAATTGGTTTTTTTAATATTATCGATGTGCTTCCTTATGTAATTTATTGAACATATTTTACTATCAATCTCACCATCCCATACACCCTCAATAATTAGCGGATATTCTTTTTTTATTTGGTTACGCCATTTCTCAATCACCCCAGGCCCGGCTTTGCCATGGTTAAATACTACATGTTCAAGTGCTTGCTTTCTTGAATATCCCTTTTCATACCATCTTTTTCTTGTTTTTAATAATAAATCTATCGCCATTGAAATATGAAATAACTCATCGAGACACAATTCAACATCTGGAGAACGAGTATCATCATAGTAAACATTTGCTGATATTCTTATCATGGCACCCACCTTGTAATTATATCTTTAAAATCTTTAAACATTTTCGAGAAGTATCGATAACTCACTGGTTGCATAAAAAACCAGACAACTTTACCTCCGTGATGACCACGCCCTCCTGCAGCGCGCAAATCACCTCGCCCTGCGGCTCCAGCACCTGACCCGGCAGCAGGCCGGCGGCGTTGCTTTCAAGGTGAGCAAACGCCGAGCGGTTCAGTTCGCGCCCATGGTTAAGTGAAGGTGATTTATAGTTCATATGATTTGGCTGGAGTTTATTTTAAAACATAGCCGTCATAACCTACTTTACCAGGGTAAAGAAGTTCTTTATCTGTGTCGTATGAAAATTCAATAGCATCATATGCTGCAACTTCAGATGTGCCGTAAAATGGAGAAGGCTTAAAAAGCCCCCCGTCAACATCGCACAAAAAAAATAACCCTCATCCTTTATATATTTATAAAATGATAATGGAGATATTATTTTAATATGATATACATTTACCTTGTATTTTTCATCAGGTCTTATTGCATCAAATACCTTTGTTTTTTTCATTGACAAACAAAGTAGAAGGTAAAACCACCCTCGTAATTAATAATAAAATATGCAAGGTGTGCTTTTTTGATTTTCATTTACAGAGGAATCTCCTTGGCGCTTTCTCTCGATGAGATCCATAATACATCAGAAAAAACAATATAATCTCCATCTGAATCAGGTTTCTCTTGCCACTTCCGAAAGTCTTTATTAAAAACAGACACAAATCCTGAAAAATCCCTCACCAGATGTCCTCACAAACCAGATAAGTATGTAGACATGTAAATGCCAGTTTCTTCTTTGTTGAGAATGCGGTCTTTATCAACGAATTCATAGGTATCCTTCAGGTAGAATCTCAATTTATCTACAATAAAGAATTTTTTTCTTGTCTGGTTTACCTCATTCCACGAATACTTACTTTAAGATTTGAGTTCCCATTGCACCATACCAATCGTTTATGGCATCTAGTTTGTTTCCTATTGGAATGAGATTGATTTGGGACGTTTTATCTAATTCCATAACATCATCAGTGTACCCAAGAGATATCACATTTTTATTGAAATCGCCTCATCTGCATGTGCTCTCCGCTAGTCACGGCGTCATTGTGCGCTCACCGTCACATCAATCCCCGTGCGCCAGAAAATCCCCGTTACGGAGAGGATGCACAGGATAAATTCCAGGTCCGTCTCCCTCTACAGGATAATAAAATCAAAGTTCTGTCATCAACGGTAGAAGTCCAAGATCCAAGAGTCTTATTTCAATGTCGTTGGCTTTGCCAATGTGTTCTTTATTATTCCCATCAAATATTTCTTCCGTTGAAACAATTATTGTTCCTTTTTGATGCTCATTTTCTATAACTGGCACAATTTTTGCCGCCCCTGGAATTAACTCAGGCAAGACCAAATGAGGAATATATAGCATCCATCCTACATATACCCGATCAGGGAAAACATTGCGATCTTTTCGCCAATAACCTTTCGAATCAACTTTTATCCACCTTCTGCTCTCTCCTTTGGCTAATAATGACAATGAATCAATCATATCAGATGTATGAGAAACCTGCTGATCTATATCTATAATAATATTTGATTTTTTAGGGTTGTCTATAAACTTCATGAAATGTGATATTGAGCAAGCAATCCCGTCAGCTTGACCATTCCATATAGACTCATTAATTAATGGGCTATTTTTTTTATAATGCCGCTCAAAAATATCTATTGCATTCTGGCTCGGTTCATCGCCATTAAACACTGCATATTTTAAAGCTTCTTTTTTTGAATAACCAGTTAAGTACCAAGTATGTTCACGTCGAGTAAGTTTTTTAACAAGTTTGGCACTCCTATATAACTCATTAAAACAGTCTCTTATTTCAATATTACTTTCTTTCAAAGAATGTATATTTATTGAAACATTAAAAAGTTCACTCATGGTTGCCACCTCGTAATAATATCTTTGTAATCAATGAAGATCTTTCTGAAATATTCATGACTTACAGGTTGCATAAATATCCAGACAATTTTTAACGGCTGATTCACGGTTGCAACCGCTTGATGACGGGATGCCTGATTGATTGCGCTTTGGTTACCTGTCCACCAAGTTTTTTTCGATCCATCAGCTCTGAAAAACTGATCATACCGCGCCTTCGCCTCCCAGAACTGACACAGCTTATCTTTCCAGCCGTCAAATGATACGCCGCAGTATTTAAATTCCTGTATGTGCTTGGTTTCCGGATTATAAAACGTGCCACATATTCTTGTCTGGTAGCTGATTGTAACCATACTCCATCGCGAACAACGCCTCACCATCGGCATCACTTTCCCTTCCGGCGGGCAGTTTTCACAGGTCTTTTCATCCGTCTTCGCCTGTGCGCCGGCTCTGGTCTCGACGCCCTCATAACTTACCGTTTCTGAGTAGTCCATGTCGTCCTCCCAGAAATCACCGTGCGTCTCCGCGCTGACGGCCATCGGATCATTCAGTATCGGATCATAGGTTTTTTCCCTAGTAATCAAATCCCCCCTGGCTCCGGGACTGCGCACTTCCTGAACCAGGATAAGACATATCCTCATCTTCCCAGCCTCCATGGCTGCCTCCTGCTCCGGGAAAGGTTGATGTTCCGGTCGCACCACCAGCCGTACCGGCACTTCCGGCAGCTGCGCCTCCCATTCCCCCGTTAATTACTGGTGGGATCATAACCATCAGAGTCCTCTCCTTTCCCTGTTTATCATCACATGCATATAGTCTTCCACCCGTTGGTCAGTTGAATAGCCGTTTGGGGTTCTCAGCCATTTATCCACTTCGGGCTTCAGATAAAAACCCGGCCAGAATGCCTCAAGCAGCAAAAAATCCCGCCGCACATTTTTTGTGGTCAGCGGGAGCGTACTGGCATAATCCAGTGCATTTCTCAGGCGAACATGGAACGTGTCATCCGGTTCGTTAATCCCCGGAAATTTCCTTTTCAGTCTTTGCGCAGTATCGCGAACAAAATCTTCATCTTCCATTTTGTGCACACCTGCACACTGCTCTTCAGACAGCTTCAGCATATGAACCCCCTTTGCCTGAATGACCAGACTTTTCCGTCCACCGTAGTCAGCCACTCCTGCAGTAAACCGGTCAGGTCACGGTGTTGCAGATCGTCCAGCGTTGCGCCAAGACGCACCTGAACGCGTGGATCCTGAAAACGCAGCAACGCTGCCCGGCCATCCGGCAGCTCGACGTTCATATATTTTCTGAAATGCGCAACCAGCTCGGTAAGCGTGGAAGAAGATACCATCCAGGAAACTGACGGCAGCGCGGCTTCCAGCCCGCACAGCTTTTCTCTGAAATCCATTACGCTGTTCATCTCAATGATCCACGGTCCCGCAAAAGCAATACGCGAATCCGGACAGGTATCGAACAGGGGGATGGCGGCAGGTTGTTGAACTGACAGTTCCTCACCGAAATACCGCTCATATTGCAGGCCGTCCACCAGGGCAAGTAATGTCACTTTTGTTGAGTGGATCAGATGTTGCGCGGTGAGACTGAAGCTGATGCTGTTCATGACTCGCCCCTTATGACAAAGGTGTCACCATTCATTACCGCCTTCATCAGGCAACTGAGGCATATACCGCCCCCTGTCATGGATTTAACCGGTACTGAGGCCGCACCCGCCGCCATCGTCCGCTTCGTCCGCCGCAGGTACGTCCCCAGGGTGCCGTACTCAATTTTCCCCGCCTCCAGCCGCAGGTAGCTCCCGCCGCCAGTCAGCGTGATGCGCTTTTTCCCCGCAAACGTGATGTCGCTCGCCGAGCTCATCGTCAGCTTCTTCTCTGCAAACAGCGCCATTTTCCCGTTCTGCGCCTGTACCTCCACCGGGCCTTCGCTGGCTTTCAGGCTCAGCTGGCCCGTTCTGGCGAACAGCCCGAGCTTTTCTCCCGCCAGCGCCGTCATGTTGCCCGTGACGCCGGTGCTGATATCACCTCCGGCGTTAATGGCAACATTCTTCGCGGCGGTCATCTGCATATGCTCACCGCTGGTGAATGCCATTCCTTCCGGCGCGGAGAACAGCAGGGTTTCATTCAGCGGCTTCAGGCGCTTGTCAAACATCTGTATCTGGCTGTCAATGTCCGCCTTCAGCGCCTGCGCCTGCTCCGCCGCCTTCTCCAGTTGCCGGAGCTGCTGCAGGCAGACGTCGATTTCCTTCAGGGCGGTCTCCATCTCCAGTACTTCACCCGCCGCCTTCTGCTGCCCGTCCGCGGTGATAAACAGCCCTTTTGCGACGCGAATCACGCCATACTCATCGGTTCTGAGTTCAAACCCCTTGCCACGGGGTTTCGCCTGCGCATCCACCAGATGCCCGGTATTCAGCTGGGTTTTGCCGTACTCCGTGGCAAGTTTGATATGCTCCTCGCCGCGCCGGTCTTCCATCCTCAGCTTGTTGTTCGCGGGCGTGCGCAGCACATTGCGGGTGTGGTTGTCGCGGGTGACGTGGTCCGGGTGTTCAGAATCGTGCAGGGCGTGGGAGATATACGGCAGGTCGATGTCGCCGTTGCTGTACGCGATGGCCACTTCGGTGCCGTCAAGAAGCGGGGTGTGCCAGCCGTACGTCCCACCGCTGTACGGCTTCGCCATCCGCAGCCACAGATACGCGAATCCCTGCTCTGCCTCGTCCCGGTCGAAATCCAGTCTGACGCGGTAGCGCCCCTGTTCATCCAGGTGCGCGCAGATGTCATTTTTCTCCCGGCTCTCGATGCGGGCAGGCAACGTGCCGTGTACCTCCGGGCGCGCTGTTTCCGCCGGGCGGAAGCAGTAACGTTCCGTGTAGGGCATCCCGTCGACGGACACGTGCAGGCGGGTGTCGCGGGCGGCATGGTACTTCACCTCCGTGATGACCACGCCCTCCTGCAGCGCACGAATCACCTCGCCCTGCGGCTCCAGCACCTGGCCCGGCAGCAGGCCGGCGGCGTTACTCTCCAGATGAACACGCGCCGAGGCGTTCAGCTCCCGCTCATGGTGGATACGGGCATAAAAGGCGCCGGATTCGGTCTCCGGCTCCGGGTCAGCATCGTCGCCCGCCTCCCGGTAAGGCTCTGCGTAGCGGTAGTGCTCTCCGGTGGTCATCGCGTCACTGCGCACGCTTACCGTCGCGTCCATCGGTGTCCCGGCGGTACGGTAATTGTAATCCCGTACGCTGACCATGCCCGGCACCACCTTATACCGGGTGCGCACGTCCCACACCGACTCCTGTGCCCCGTCATACAGCCCGGACGGCTCGCGGTACGGCAGGCGTACGTCAAACCGGTAGTTCAGCTGGCTGTCGGCAAAAATATAAATATCCAGCCCGCGCGCCTCGTCCATTTCCGTGCGCCAGAAAATCCCCACCTCTGAAAGTATGCGCTGAATAAATTCGAGGTCCGTCTCCCGCCACTGGGTAATCAGTTCCCGCACCGGATATACACGCTCCAGACGGAAATCGAAATCTGCGCCTTCAAATCCATGCTGGCGCAGTACCTGCTCCACCACCTCCGGCACCGGCTGGTGCTGGAAAATGCGGCACTGGCGGGTGCGGCTGAGCAGCGCCAGACGGGAACTGAGCACCACCTGATAATGCGACTGGTCAGCGGTGGTGGAAATCCACTCCAGGCGGGTGATGATGCCGTGCACTGCCTTGCCGCTGCGCATACGCAGGGTGGCGTATTTCATCAGCACCTGTTCCGGGGCGAGATTGTTCTGCGGGGTGGTAAAATCGATGGTCCAGCGAAAGGACTCGCTGAGGGCCTCGTGCCCAGTAAACTTCAGCACGTCGGGCGTGACGGGTGAGTCGTTGATTTCCAGTGTGTAGCGGGTCTGTCCGTCGAAAAGCACCAGCCAGTTGTCCATAACAAAGACCTGATTTAATGTAGGGTTAAATCAGAATGGTTGCATGATGAGACATTGCTGTAAATAACTGAAACAGGAGTCAAATTCTGAAAATAACGGCGAAACCTCAAATTACAATCACCTTCCGCAGCGCCTGCGCCAGCTGTACGCGGGTAAACGGTTTACGCAGTAGTGCTACATCCGGCAGCTGTGGGTTGTGGGTCGGACGTAAATCCTGACCGCTGATCAACAACACCGGCAGTTGCGGGTAGTGGCTGCGCACGTGGTTAATCACCTCCGCCCCGCTCAGGCTGCCCGGCAGCATCAGATCACTGATAAACATGCCGATATCCGGCGAGGCCGCCAGCATGTTCAGTGCCTGCTCACCGCTTTCCGCTTCAAGGGTCAGGTAGCCAAGCTGATGCAGTTGCTCGCACAGGGTCTGACGAACATCGGCCTCATCTTCCAGGACCAGCACCAGCCGTTCGTTTTCAGCGGATGCGGTGGCAGAGTGCGTTTCATCTTCAGGGACGACGGGCAGCGTTGAGCGCGGCAGATGGAGCCGCACGGTGGTGCCTTGTCCCGGCGCGCTTTCAATTTCGACGCGGCCGCCGGACTGACGCACAAAACCGTACACCATCGACAGCCCTAAACCACTGCCACTGCCGGTCTGCTTGGTGGTGAAGAACGGCTCGAACACCCGGGATTTGACCTCCTGCGTCATACCGCTGCCGCGGTCGATCACCTCCAGCGCCACCATATCCTGCCTGCGTCCGTCGCTGCGAGTGACGCGCTGATTCCACGTGCGGATCTTAATCACGCCCGTCTGCCCCTCCATCGCGTCGCGGGCGTTCATCACCAGGTTAATAATGGCGTTTTCGAGCTGGCCAACGTCTATCCACGCTGGCCAGGCCGGGGATTGAGCCTCTATCTCCAGGCTCAGGGTGGCGGGCAAGGAGTGGCGCATCAGCTCTCTGAGATTCTCCAGCAGCGGTTTCATCTCTACCGCATGCGGAGTCAGGGATTGCTTGCGAGAAAAAGCCAGCAGACGCTGGGTCAGCAACGCACCGCGCTCGGCGGCATTGAGCGCGCGGGCGATACGTGGGGCATCACTGGAGTCGGGATCGGTCAGCTCCAGGCTACCGATTATCACCGCCAGCAGGTTGTTGAAATCATGTGCCAGCCCGCCCGTCAGTTGACCAACGGCCTTCATCTTCTGACTGTGCAGCAGCGCCTCCTCCAGTCCCTGACGCTCGATGCGGTCGATCTCCATCTGGGAGGTTTTCTCTTTCAACAGACGGGTGGTGTGCTCCAGCGAGGCGGTATTGCGGGCAAAGACGTTAAACGCGCGAGCCAGCTCTCCCAGCTCATCACGCCGCTGCAGCGCGGGCACCGAAACGTCCTGCTCGCCATGGGCAAGACGCGACATCGCCCGGGAGATCGCCGTCAGGTTGGAGCCCAGATTGCGGTAGATATACCAGCAGGCGCAGCCGGTGATGATCAGCGCCAGTACGGCGAATATGCTGATAAATACGCTGATGGACCGCAGCTCCTGATGACTCTGGGCCGTACGCAGCCGGGAAGCCTCCGCCACCTGCTCAACGTACTGATTGATATCGCTGTTTAATATCGCCACCAGCGCCTTGATGTGGAACATATACCAGCTTATCGCCAGGTCGCTCTCTTCAAGCTGCTTTGACAGCGGGGCAAGCCTGCGCAGCTCGTCGTTGAAATCGGGCAAAACAAGATTCACCACGGGCTGCGTCGCGCGCTGGGGCAACGTTGCGGTAACGGCGTCCAGCTGCTGTAGGGTGGCGCGCGGTGAGGGGGTATCGATGGCGGCGAGAATCAACCTGTCCATTTCCGCAAGCTGCTGCGCATCCGGGATGTTGCTGCCAAACCGACGGTTAATATCCTGCAGATGGCGTAAATAGCTCTGGCTTTGATACAGCGAGCTAAGCAGCGCGTTACGCTGCAGATGGCGCCGCTGTCCGCGCTCCAGCATGCCCGTCACGCTTTGCTGTAACTCATTACTGCGACGAATAATGCGCGCCACCAGCCCCGGCTCCTGCTGCGCTAAGGGCGCATCTGCGAGCTGTTCCAGCGAGTGCCGCAGCGCCATTTGGGTCTGCTTCAGCCTCTCGGCCTCTCCTTTGTATTCCAGCGCCCCCACCACCTGCGAAAGCCGTACCGCCGCGGTTGCCACGCTGGCGGTATCGCGGGCGAGGTTCATGCTGCCGGTCATGTCATCCAGCGTCTGCTGTTGTACCTGTTCCTGGATCTGGCTGGCATGCCGAAAACCCAGCACCGCCACACCACTGACCATCAGCGTCACCGCCACCACCAACAGATTAAAGATCAGCAGACGACCGCGGGCGCTGGCGAAGAACGGCGAGCGTGATGGCATGGGATTGGGCTCCTCTGCAAATGGGTGCCCTCACCCTGGCCCTCTCCCACAGGCAGAGGGAAAAGAGAAATGTGACGGCGATTAGCTATTCATAACTATGACAAATATGAACGGCTTCTGACATTTTGCATTTACGCACCTGTGATGAAGTGCAGATATCAACCTTCACAGGAGATCCGCCATGAGCAGAACCCCGGTACTGGAGATGCGCAGCATTGCCAAAACGTTTGGCAACTTCCACGCGCTCAAGGGTGTGGATTTGACGGTCTTTCCCGGTGAGATCCACGCGCTGATGGGCGAAAACGGCGCGGGAAAAAGCACGCTGATGAAGATCCTCGCGGGCGCCTACACCGCGACCAGCGGCGAGATCCTGATTGACGGTCAGCCGTATCACATTAAAGGCCCGAAGGATGCGCTGGCCGCAGGCATTACCCTGATCTATCAGGAGATGCAGCTCGCCCCCAACCTGACGGTTGCGGAAAACATCTTTCTTGGCAGCGAACTCTCGCGCGGCGGACTGGTGCAGCGTAAAGAGATGGCCGCCCAGGCTCAGACGGTCATCGACCGTCTGGGTGCAAACTTCAACGCCACCGACCTGGTGATGAAGCTGACTATCGCCGAGCAACAGCAGGTGGAAATCGCCCGCGCGCTGCACCGTAACAGCCGCATTCTGGTGATGGATGAACCCACTGCCGCCCTCTCCTCGCGTGAAACCCATCGTCTGTTTGAGCTGATCCTGCGCCTGCGTGATGAAGGGATGGCGATCATCTATATCAGCCACCGCATGGCGGAAGTGTACGAACTCTCTGACCGGGTCAGCGTCCTGCGTGACGGGCAATACGTCGGTAGCCTGACGCGCGACAAACTGAACGCATCTGAGCTGGTGAAAATGATGGTGGGTCGCCCCTTAAGCGATCTGTTCAACAAAGAGCGCGATATCCCGCTCGGCAACCCGCGTCTTAACGTGCATCACCTCACCGACGGTAAAAAAGTCCAGCCCTGCAGCCTGCAGGTGCGCTCAGGGGAAATCGTCGGCCTGGCGGGGCTGGTCGGTGCCGGTCGCTCCGAGCTGGCACAGCTCATCTTTGGCGTACGTAAAGCCACGGGCGGAATGATTGAAGTGGACGGCGAGCCGGTGGTGATCCACTCCCCGCGCGCGGCCATTGAAAACGGGATCGGTTTTCTTACCGAGAACCGCAAGGAGCAGGGGCTGTTCCTGGAGCTGGCGGCGCAGGAGAACATCACCATGGCGACGCTGGAGCGCGACGCCACCTTCGGCATGCTTAACCGCAAAAAAGCGCAGTCCATTTCTGACGATGCCATCGCCCTGCTGAATATCCGCGTGCCTCACGCACAGGTCCGCGCGGGCGGTCTGTCAGGCGGTAATCAGCAGAAATTGCTGATCTCCCGCTGGGTGGCAATTGGCCCGCGTATTCTGATCCTCGACGAACCGACGCGCGGTGTCGATGTCGGCGCAAAAAGCGAAATCTACCGCATCATGAACCAGATGGCGCGCAAGGGCGTGGCGATTTTGATGATCTCCAGCGAACTGCCGGAAGTGGTGGGCATGAGCGACCGCGTCTATGTCATGCGTGAAGGCAGCATCGCCGGGGAGCTCCACGGACACGACATCTCTCAGGAAAACATCATGACGCTGGCAACCGGCGTGAACGACTCACATCATCAGGCGGTGCAACTATGACAACTCCAACCCATCCGCAGCAGGTGGCAAAATCTGCCTCCGCCAAAAAAATGCTGATGAGCGATCTGATGCAAACGGTCGGCATTTTGCCCATTCTCATCCTGATCGTGGCGGTTTTTGGCTTTATCGCCCCTAACTTCTTTACCGAAAGCAACCTGCTCAACATTACCCGCCAGGCGTCGATCAACATCGTGCTGGCGGCAGGGATGACCTTCATCATCCTGACCGGGGGGATTGACCTCTCCGTCGGGTCTATTCTGGGTACCACGGCTGTCGCCGCGATGGTGGTGTCGTTAATACCGGAATTCGCCGGGCTCTCTATTCCCGCCGCGCTGATGCTCGGACTGGTGCTGGGGCTGTTCAACGGCGCGCTGGTGGCCTTTGCCGGACTACCGCCGTTTATTGTCACCCTCGGCACCTACACGGCACTGCGGGGCGTAGCGTACCTGCTGGCCGATGGCACGACGGTAATTAACTCGAACATCAATTTTGAGTGGATAGGCAATAACTATCTTGGCCCCGTGCCGTGGCTGGTGGTGATTGCCCTGGCGGTGATTGTGGTGTGCTGGTTTATCCTGCGTCGCACTACGCTTGGCGTTCACATCTATGCGGTAGGCGGCAACATGCAGGCGGCACGCTTAACGGGCATCAAAGTCTGGCTGGTGTTGCTGTTTGTGTATGGCATGAGCGGCCTGCTCTCCGGGTTAGGCGGTGTGATGAGCGCGTCGCGCCTCTACAGCGCCAACGGAAACCTGGGCATGGGTTACGAGCTGGATGCGATTGCGGCGGTGATCCTCGGCGGCACCAGCTTCGTTGGCGGGATCGGCACGATCACCGGCACGCTGGTGGGAGCGCTGATTATCGCCACTCTCAACAACGGCATGACGCTGATGGGCGTCTCCTACTTCTGGCAACTGGTGATCAAAGGGGCGGTGATCATCATTGCGGTGCTGATCGACAAATACCGTACCCGACACCATCAAAGTGCATAACAACAATATTTCCCTAAATCATTCTGGTCGCAGGAAGGCGGCAAGTGAGTGAATCCCGATGAGCTTACTGTAGTAAGTGATTCGGGTGAATGAGCGCAGCCAACGCATCTGCGCCCAGAAGGATGACGGGAAACCCTACGTGAGGAAGAGAGCATGAGATTGAAGCCTTTAGTGACCGCGCTCTGTGCTGGCGCGCTGCTTGCCGCAACACCGTTTGCGCAGGCGAAAGATCTGAAGTCCATCGGCGTAACGGTGGGTGACCTGGCCAACCCGTTCTTCGTGCAGATCACCAAAGGTGCCGAGCTGGAGGCGCGCAAGCTGGCGGGGGATAACGTCAAAGTGACGCTGGTCTCCAGCGGGTACGATCTGGGCCAGCAGGTGGCGCAGATCGACAACTTTATTGCCGCCAAAGTGGACATGATCATCCTCAACGCCGCAGATTCTAAAGGGATCGGCCCGGCGGTGAAACGCGCGAAAGAGGCCGGGATCGTGGTGGTCGCGGTTGACGTGGCGGCAGAAGGTGCAGACGCGACGATCACCTCTGATAACACCCAGGCGGGCGAAATGGCCTGTAAGTACATCACCGACCGCCTGAACGGCAAAGGCAATGTGGTGATCATCAACGGACCGCCGGTCTCTGCCGTCCAGAACCGTGTGGAAGGTTGCCAGACAGAGTTCAAAAAACACCCGGATATCAAAGTACTCTCCGATAACCAGAACGCCAAGGGCAGCCGCGAAGGGGGTCTGGAAGTCATGACCTCGCTGCTGGCGGCCAATCCGAAGATCGATGGCGTCTTCGCGATTAACGATCCGACCGCGATCGGTGCCGATCTGGCGGCGAAACAAGCGCAACGCAACGAGTTCTTTATCGTTGGTGTGGACGGTAGCCCGGACGGCGAAGAAGCCCTGAAGCGGGAAAACTCCCTGTTTGTGGCGACGCCGGCACAAGATCCGCAGGTCATGGCGGCAAAAGCGGTTGAGATCGGCTATGACATTCTACAGGGCAAACCGGCGCCGAAAGCGCCTGTGCTGATCCCGGTGACGATGATCGATAAAAAGAACGTCGGCACGTATAAGGGGTGGACGGTTAAGTAACAATTGCGCGGCCCGATGCCCTCACCCTAACCCTCTCCCACAGGGCTGAGGGTTCCCCAGAAAAATGAAAAGCACGATGAAGTGTGATCTACTGGTTGCGCTAACAAATCAGAAGAGACCTCATCGTGCCTTTACAGACAGTCTG
>NZ_JAQZRK010000044.1:0-35376 GCF_028737495.1 Enterobacter cloacae complex sp. 2022EL-00981 | reverse complement strand
GCGAAGCTGATAATCGGAGCAATGATGCGTAAGCTGGCGCAGGTGGCGTATGGCGTCCTGAAATCAGGACGCCCGTTCGATGCCACACTGCACGAGAAAAATGCTTGCGTGGCATAACAGTATCTACGGGGATAATTGTAGGCCCGGTAAGCGCAGCGCCACCGGGCATAAAGGCAAGGAGTGCCCATGTCAAACTACCGTCGCCATTACGTCCCCGGCGGCACCTGGTTTTTTACCGTCAACCTGCAAAACCGACAGAGCGATTTACTTACCCGCCATATTGATAGCCTCCGCCAGGCCACCTCATCGGTGAAACGATCAAAGCCCTTTACGATTAATGGCTGGGTGATCCTTCCTGAACATATGCACTGTATCTGGACCTTGCCGGAAGGTGACAGCGATTTTTCCGGGCGCTGGCGTGACATCAAAAAAACGTTCTCACGAAATATTGAAATGCGCCATATCTGGCAGGCGCGTTTCTGGGAACATACCATCCGCAACGACAATGATTACCGCCGACATATGGATTACATCTACCTCAACCCGGTGAAACATGGGTACGTTGGTAAGGTTGTCGACTGGCCGTTTTCAACGTTTCATCGGGATGTACGGGAAGGGTTGTATCCGGCGGATTGGGCCGCGGAAATTGTGGATTTTGCGGCGGGGGAGTGGAAGTAAAAACGCCGGGTAAGCGCAGCGCCACCCGGCAATACATTACAACTCAGTCCTCAAAGAACCAATATCCGCTGTTGACCAGCGCGGCAAGCATGGCGAGGAAAGAGGGATCTTCCAGGGCGTCGCCAAAGGTATCGGCAGTCAGTACCAGATGGCTGGCGATGGCTTCCAGCGCCGGGCGATGCGGAGAATCCAGCTTCTCGCCGTTGACGAAGACATCTTCACCGATGCGCAGCACGCGTAACCCACCCAGGCGAACCAGCTTGTCACCCTGCTGCAGCGCATCATAAATCTCGTCGGCCTGATACGGCGGCTCCGGAGGTGCCACATCCAGCTCGTGACGTGACTGGCTGATAAATTCACCAAACCACTGTCTGAAATGTTCCGGCTCGTTGATCAGATCCAGCATCATGCCGCGCAGCTTATCCAGTTCTGCTGGCAGAATGTCTGCCGGATGCTCGCGGGAAGGCACATCCGGATCGCTGTAGCGATGGCTGCCCAGCTCGCGTTGCAGAACGTAATCGGCAAAACCGCTGATCATCTCACGACCACTTGGCGCGCGGAATCCGACAGAATAATTGAGGGAGTTTTCCAGCGAGTAGCCTTCATGCGGGAATCCCGGCGGAATATAAAGAATATCTCCCGGCTCCAGCTCTTCGTCGATGATCCCGTCAAACGGATCCACCTGAAGCAGGTCAGGATGCGGGCAGTGCTGTTTCATCGGCACTTTTTCACCCACGCGCCAGCGACGGCGGCCGGTCCCCTGAATGATAAACACATCGTACTGATCCAGATGCGGGCCAACGCCGCCCCCTGGCACGGAGAAGGAGATCATCAGATCGTCCATTCGCCAGTCGGGCAGGGCGCGGAACGGGCGCATTAAGGCTGCCGTCGGCTCGTGCCAGTGGTTGACCGCCTGCACCAGTAATGACCAGTTATTTTCACCGAGGTGATCGTAGCTTTCGAAAGGACCATGGCTAACCTGCCATTTTCCATCCTGGTGGCTCACCAGGCGGCTGTCGACTTCGTTTTCCATGGCCAGGCCAGCCAGTTCGTCAGGCGAGATAGGGTCGACAAAATTGCTGAACCCGCGCTTAAGAACTACCGGGCGTTTCTGCCAGTAGCGTTCAATAAACTCGGGCCAGTTCAGTGCTAAGTGATAATCCATATTTTTTTATTCCGCAGGCTCTTACTGAGTCGGATTATAACGGAAGCGCAGAAGCCTGGGTGCGAGATCCGCGCATTTTTCACATAACGGGCTAACTATCGTTCGATGTGGGCTGCTGACGGCCAAAAATCACTTCCATTCTGGCACCGCCAAGTAAACTTTCACCGGTTTCGATTTTGCCGTCGTACTGGTCGACAATCTCGCGTGCGACGGACAACCCCACCCCCTGGCCGGGACGCAATGTATCCGCACGCTGACCGCGATCAAATACCACGTCACGTTTGTTGCGCGGGATCCCCGGGCCATCGTCCTCAACAATGATGTGCAGCTCGTTGTCCGTCTGACGGGCGGAAACCTCCACGAACTCCAGACAATATTTACAGGCGTTATCGAGCAGGTTACCCATCACCTCCATGAAATCATTCTTTTCGCCGACGAAACTGATTTCAGGAGAGATATCGAGACTGATGTTCACCCCTTTACGCTGATACACCTTATTCAGCGCAGAGGTCAGGTTATCCAGCAGTGGTGCCACGGGGTGCAGCTCCCGGCTCAGCAGGGCGCTGCCGGAACGCATGCTGGCGCGATGAAGATAGTAGCCAATTTGCTGCGAAATACGACTGATCTGCTCAAGCATCACCGGCTCGGCATCATCAACGCTCATTCTGGAGCTGCGCATGGATCGCAGGGTGCTTTGCATGACGGCCAGCGGGGTCTTCAGGCTGTGAGTGAGGTCAGTCAACGTTGTGCGGTATTTATCGTAGCGCTCGCGTTCACTTTTCAGCAGGCGGTTAAGGTTACGCACCAGACTTGTTAGCTCACGCGTTGTCTCAGGATTAAGCTTCTCGCGATGATGCTCCTCCAGCTCGCGAACCTCTTTCGCCAGCGACTCAATCGGGCGCAAACTCCACCAGGCAGCAATCCACAGCAGCGGTATGACCAGCAGCAGATTGGCAACCAGCACGTAGACGAACCAGCCCCAGACCCGATAAGAGCGTTTAAGCTCGACGGGGATGGTATCCACCACCACGATGGTCAGCTGCGGCATGTCAGGCGTGGCGGGATAGAGATTGATGGCGACGGAGTGGGTCATTTCTGTTTCGGCGTCATCGGCGCGGATCTCATTCAGCTTTTTTTGCAGAGAGCGATCTTCGCGCAGCAGGCTGCTGGTGGTATTCAGATCGGCTTCAATTTCATGAAATCCGTTGGTTTTCAGCCATTCCGGGCGGATGCTTTTCACCAGCCAGGGAACATCACGCTGTGCCCACAGCAGTTTCCCTTTTTCATTGTAAATCAGCGCCAGCGTGGGACTCTGCTGGTTAAGATTCTCCGGCATCTCGACGCTGATCTGGTTGTTTTCCCACTTTGCGAGGGTATAAAACAGGTTGCTCTCACCGCGCAGCAGACGAAAGGTCGTTTTATCAAAACTGACGCTGTAACCAACCAGCGCCACCATGCCGTAAGAAAGCGACAGCACCAGCACAACGGCGGCTGTGGCCAGCAAAAAGCGAACCCGCAGTGAAAGGGGCATAATGTGCCGCATTAGTCGTTTCATTTAGCGTAATTCGAACAGGTAGCCCTGACCGCGCACGGTTGTGATCACATCATGCGGATACTGCGCCTGAATCTTCTTACGCAAACGGCCCATCAGCACATCAATGGTGTGACTCTCACGCAGTTCGGCATCCGGATAAAGCTGGAGCATTAAGGAGTCTTTGCTCACCACTTTACCGTTGTTACGGATCAGCGTTTCCATGATGGTGTATTCGAAGGCCGTCAGTTTGATGACTTCATTGTTGATTGAGAATTCCCGCCGGGAGAGATCCACCTGGAAAGGTGGAAGGGAAATCACCTGGGAGGCGAGCCCGCTGTTGCGGCGTAACAATGCCTGCATGCGTGCCGCCACTTCTTCAATATGAAACGGTTTGGTGACGTAATCATCGGCACCGGCACTGAGCACTTCCACTTTGTCCTGCCAACCTTCACGCGCGGTCAGCACCAGGACAGGAAGGGAGACATCATGGCTGCGCCAGCGGCGAATCAATGACAGTCCGTCTTCGTCAGGTAACCCGAGATCAACGATGGCGATATCCGGCAGGTGTTCATTGAGATAATAATCGGCTTCTTTTGCATCTTCCGCATCATCCACCTGATGTCCCATCTCCTGAAGCTGAACCTTCAGGTGATGACGTAGCAATGCGTTATCCTCAACAACCAGTACGCGCATCATCTTTCTCCCAGAATTAATAGTATGAATAGTTTAACGCTGATTATGTTGTTGTGGGGATAAACATTGAGTAAACCGGGGAAAAAGCAGCCCCCTTTTCGGGCGAAAAGGGGGCGGGGGAGATTACTTCAGCTCGTCGACCATGGTGATGGCGCGGCCAATGTAATTCGCTGGTGTCATCTCTTTCAGGCGGGTTTTTTCCGCTTCCGGCAATGCGAGGCTATCGATAAACTGTTTCATACCTTCCGCATCGACACGTTTACCACGGGTCAGCTCTTTCAGTTTTTCATACGGTTTTTCGATGCCGTAACGACGCATTACGGTCTGGATCGGTTCGGCCAGCACTTCCCAGTTGTGGTCCAGCTCGTCCAGCAGACGATCGCGGTTCACTTCCAGCTTGCTCACCCCTTTCAGGGTGGACTGATAGGCGATCAGCGCATAGCCAATCCCCACGCCCAGGTTACGCAGCACGGTGGAGTCGGTCAGGTCGCGCTGCCAGCGGGAAACCGGCAGTTTGCTCGCCATATGCTGCAGCACGGCGTTGGCCAGACCCAGGTTGCCTTCGGAGTTTTCGAAGTCAATCGGGTTCACTTTGTGCGGCATGGTTGAAGAGCCGATTTCACCGGCGATGGTCTTCTGCTTGAAGTGGTTCAGCGCGATATAACCCCACACGTCACGGTCGAAGTCGATCAGAATGGTGTTGAAGCGGGCGATACAGTCGAACAGCTCGGCGATATAGTCGTGCGGCTCAATCTGAGTGGTGTACGGGTTCCACTGAATTCCCAGGGAGGTCACGAACTCTTCACTGAACTGATGCCAGTCCACTTCCGGGTAAGCGGCAATATGGGCGTTGTAGTTACCTACCGCGCCATTGATTTTACCGAGGATCTCAACCTGTTCCAGCTGACGATACTGACGCTCCATACGGTATGCCACGTTAGCCATCTCTTTACCCATCGTCGATGGCGTAGCGGGCTGACCGTGGGTACGGGAGAGCAGGGGAATGTCGCGGTATTCCACGGACAACGCTTTCACCGCGTCAATGATTTTACGCCAGTAAGGCAGAACCACCTCTTTGCGCGCGGTAGAGAGCATCAATGCGTGAGACAGGTTATTGATGTCTTCAGAAGTACAGGCGAAGTGAATGAATTCAGACACCGCGTGCAGCGCCGGAACGCTTGCCACTTTCTCTTTCAGGAAGTACTCAACCGCTTTTACGTCGTGGTTGGTGGTACGTTCAATGGTCTTGATGCGAGCAGCATCTTCTTCATTGAAGTCAGCAACGATTTTATCAAGGTAATCGTTTGCCTGGGCGTCAAAAGCAGGAACTTCCTTGATTGCTGCCTGGGCGGCCAGCTTTTGCAGCCAGCGTACTTCAACCTGAACACGGAACTTCAGCAGGCCATATTCGCTGAAGATCCCGCGCAGCGCGCTGACTTTATCGCCGTAGCGTCCATCGACAGGGGATACGGCGGTCAGTGAGGATAATTCCATAATTCGCAACTCCGGGAGGTTAACAATGAGCAAGAATTTGTTTTGCCTGAGTCGTCAGGCGATTACGAGAAAACATTAACTGCAGGCGGCCACCGCCAACCTGATGCCACAGCACGGCGGCACGGATACCGGCCAGCAGCGAGGCGCGTACTTTTGCCTGAACCTGCGGGCTTTGCAGCACGGCAGGTGAACCGGTGACCTGGATACGCGGGCCCAGCGGGCTGATGACATCAACATAAATACCGGCCATGGCGCTCAACAGCGTTTCAGACTGCAGATCAAAATGGTCGAGCTGACGCTGCAATCCGGCAATGCGGTCACCCAACGTATTCAGCGCGCCTTTCGCTGCGCTGAGTTTACGTTCCAGCACCATCAGGCTTAACGTATAACGGGTAAGCTCTGCGTTTAATCCCTGACGGCTGCTGGCATTAAGCACGCCAAGCAAGGTTTCAAGACCGAGACGAAGATTGGTTTCGCTGCCACCGAAGACACCCAGGGTTGAACCGGGGTTGAGATCGATAACGCTGTTGAGCGAAACGTGCAGCGCGTCAGCGTCACAATGACCCTGATGCGCCAGCTGTTGCACCAGACGGGCTGACTGGCAAATTCCTGCCAGTGCCAGGGTGATGTCATAATAGTTCTTCGCCACACGTTCTCCTTTATGTGTGCTATCGGGTTAAACGGCCGGCAGCGGCAGGCGCTGTTCTATGATCCCACCACCCAGGCAGATATCACCGCTGTAGAAGACGGCGGACTGGCCCGGCGTGACGGCTGCAACTGGCTCGTCAAAACGCACGTCAATGCGATCGTCATCCAGCGCGGTAATGGTGCAGGGGATATCCGTCTGACGGTAGCGTGTTTTTACCGTGCAGCGCAGGGTACCTTTGAGCGGTTCACGGTCGACCCAGTGCAACTGTTGCGCGATCAGGCCAACGGACATCAGACGCGGATGGTCGTGCCCCTGAGCGACGATCAGAATATTGTTTTCGACATCTTTGTCGACCACGTACCACGGATCTTCGCTACCGTCTTTGGTACCGCCGATACCCAGGCCTTTACGCTGGCCGAGGGTGTGGTACATCAGCCCCTGATGCTGGCCAATTTCGTCACCATCGACGGTGACAATTTTGCCCGGCTGCGCAGGCAGGTAGCGACCAAGGAAATCGCGGAATTTGCGCTCGCCAATAAAGCAGATACCGGTGGAGTCTTTTTTCTTCGCGGTGATCAGATCCAGCTCTTCAGCGATTTTACGGACTTCTGGCTTTTCCAGCTCGCCAACCGGGAACAGGCTTTGTGCAATCTGTTCATGGCTTAGCGTATAAAGGAAATAGCTCTGATCTTTATTACCGTCCAGACCGCGCAGCAGCTGGCTTTTGCCGTTCACATCGGCGCGGCGCACGTAGTGACCGGTCGCAATATAGTCTGCGCCCAGATCTTCCGCCGCGAATTCGAGGAAGGCTTTAAATTTGATCTCTTTGTTGCACAGAATATCCGGGTTTGGGGTACGGCCCGCTTTGTACTCTTCCAGGAAAAGCTCAAACACGTTATCCCAGTATTCTGCGGCAAAGTTAACGGTGTGCAGTTCTATGCCGAGCTTGTCGCACACGGCCTGCGCATCGGCGAGATCCGCAGCGGCAGTGCAATATTCCTCGCCATCATCTTCCTCCCAGTTCTTCATGAACAGGCCCTCCACCTTATAGCCCTGTTGTTGCAACAGGTAGGCGGAAACGGAGGAATCGACACCGCCGGACATGCCGACGATCACTTTTTTCTGGCTGTTATCTGACATGGAATACTCACGACATTGAACTTCAAGGCGGCGTATTCTATCACGCCCCCCCACCATTGACACCCTCTGTAAACGGCCAGTTAAATTCTGCGATGACCTCCAGCGGCAAGCGTGCGCATGACTGCCAGCAGCGAATGCTTTCGGCAACCAGCGGCGAGCGCAGGTTTGGCGCGTTCAGGATCTCGTCGGCGGTGACCCACAGGCAGCGATCGATATCGTCGTCGTGCGGCTCAGTGGCGCACGTTTCGCTAAGCTCGACGGCAAATAAAAAACGCAGGAAGGGCGTTTTATCAGGCGCAATCCACTGATGCATACGAATGAAGTGCTGAGGCTCCGCGCGGATGCCCGTCTCTTCCCAGAGTTCACGTTTTGCGGCCTGTAATAAGGTTTCATTGGCTTCCAGATGCCCGGCTGGCTGATTCCACAGCGCTTTGCCGTTAATGCTCTCTTCTACAACCAGGAATTTACCCTGCGCGTGAACCACACAGGCGACCGTGACATGAGGTTTAAACATATTGACTCCTTAAGGGGCAACGTCCCGCCATTCACCGTTAGCCAGGGAATCCAGCGTGTAACTGCCCATGGCATAGCGAATCAGGCGCAGGGTAGGGAAGCCCACGTGGGCGGTCATGCGCCGAACCTGACGGTTACGGCCTTCATAAAGGGTGATTTTGAGCCAGCTGGTGGGAATAGATTTGCGCTCGCGAATGGGCGGGTTGCGCGGCCACAGCCACTCCGGTTCATTCACACGTTCAATACCTGCGGGCAGGGTGGGGCCATCGTTTAACGTCACGCCGTTGCGGAGTGCGGCGAGCGCCTCTTCATCCGGCTCACCTTCCACCTGCACAAAGTAAATTTTGCCGGTGCGTTTTCCCGGCTGCGTGAGTTTTGCCTGTAGGGCTCCGTCGTTGGTTAAGACCAGCAGACCTTCGCTATCGCGGTCCAGACGACCCGCGGCATAAACGCCCTGAACAGGAATGTAATCCTTTAACGTGCTACGCCCGGCTTCGTCGGTAAACTGTGGCAACACATCGTAGGGTTTATTGAACAAAATAACCCGCTTTGGCTGGCTTTCTTGCGGTCTTCTGGCGGCTTGTCGTGAGCTGAATCGCTCAACCCGGTGTTTTGTAAAAGAAGTTTTCTTCATGGTATTTTCAGGCGTTATCAATTGCCGCATTATAGCCTAATAACGAAGACCTTTCATGGCGCAGGACAATCAGGTACTATCGAAGGGCTCATTACAATTTATTAACATAAGATCAGTAACAACCAGAAGCGCTCGAAGGAGAGGTTAATGGAAAGCAAAGTAGTTGTTCCGGCGGAAGGTAAAAAGATCACCCTGCAAAACGGCAAGATTAACGTTCCTCACAATCCGATCATTCCATTCATCGAAGGTGATGGTATCGGTGTAGACGTTACCCCGGCAATGCTGAAAGTGGTTGATGCCGCTGTTGAGAAAGCCTACAAAGGCGAGCGTAAAATTTCCTGGATGGAAATTTACACCGGTGAAAAATCTACTCAAGTTTATGGCCAGGACGTTTGGCTGCCAGCAGAAACGCTGGACCTGATCCGCGACTACCGCGTTGCTATCAAAGGCCCACTGACGACGCCAGTTGGTGGCGGTATCCGTTCCCTGAACGTGGCACTGCGTCAGGAGCTGGACCTGTACGTGTGTCTGCGTCCGGTTCGTTACTATCAGGGCACCCCAAGCCCGGTTAAGCACCCTGAGCTGACCGATATGGTTATCTTCCGCGAAAACTCAGAAGACATCTACGCGGGTATCGAATGGAAAGCTGACTCTGCTGACGCAGAAAAAGTGATTAAATTCCTGCGCGAAGAGATGGGCGTGAAGAAAATTCGCTTCCCTGAGCATTGCGGTATCGGCATCAAGCCGTGCTCCGAAGAAGGAACCAAACGTCTGGTGCGCGCAGCAATTGAATACGCGATCACCAACGACCGTGACTCTGTGACCCTGGTTCACAAAGGCAACATCATGAAGTTCACCGAAGGCGCGTTCAAAGACTGGGGTTACCAGTTGGCGCAAGAAGAGTTCGGCGGTGAGCTGATCGACGGCGGCCCATGGCAGAAGATCAAGAACCCGAACACCGGGAAAGAGATCATCATTAAAGATGTTATCGCCGATGCGTTCCTGCAGCAGATCCTGCTGCGTCCAGCGGAATACGACGTGATCGCCTGTATGAACCTGAACGGTGACTACATCTCCGACGCCCTGGCTGCACAGGTTGGCGGTATCGGTATCGCCCCAGGCGCGAACATCGGTGACGAATGCGCCCTGTTCGAAGCAACACACGGTACTGCACCAAAATACGCAGGCCAGGACAAAGTGAACCCAGGCTCTATCATCCTGTCCGCAGAGATGATGCTGCGTCATATGGAATGGTTCGAAGCCGCAGACCTGATCGTTAAAGGTATGGAAGGCGCGATTAACGCGAAAACCGTAACCTACGACTTCGAACGTCTGATGGAAGGCGCTAAGCTGCTGAAATGTTCAGAGTTTGGTGACGCGATTATCGCGAATATGTAATCTATTAGCTGGGTTATACAACAACGGGAGCCGATTGGTTCCCGTTTTTATTATTATTTTTCGGATGGTTATCAAGAGCTTATCAAAACCCTTTTTTAAGCAGATGTTATTTCCAGTTCTCTCTGTATCTGCCACAACAATTTACGGTAGGGTATATTCTCTACTGTAAATATATCAACTGTATGCGCATTTTACTTCCTCATGTATCAAAAATAAACAATCCCGAATTTCATTTCCTTAAAATACTTTATCCAGAAATGACTGGTTCGTGTCAGTAGCCTTAGTCAATATATAAAAATAAACATTTTGTTGTGCAATTAAAACTTTTGCATGTGTATTTATATGCTGGTAACACAATTTTATCTCTGTATATTTAAGAGAAATTATTGGAGGAACTATGCATAAATTTAATCTAGCAGCTGCTTTTCTTTTTTTTGGCGCTTTTACCATGCCAGTATTTGCCAGTAATTCAATGTCTATAAATTATGCTGCAGGCAAAGAGAGTGGGGCCGAAAAGATGCATGGCATGAATGTGATATTTAAACACGATATGGGTAATTTTGCACTGGTCGCATCAGGTACTTATATACAGAATACCAGCGGTTCCGGGAACTCTTATTTGAAAAACAAATACGCATCAATTATGCCGGGGCTCGCTATTAATATCACACAAGATATAAATTTTTATGGACTTGCTGGTATTTCTTGTGGTTCAAAAATGAAACCTGATCAAAGTCATGAGATTTATGGGGCAGCTTTTGGTACTGGTTTGTTTTACAACTTAACAAACAATATTCAATTAAATACAGGATATGAATTGGGTCTTGTTGATAACAAAGAAATAGATACTTTCATCATTGGGATAGGATATTTGTTCTGACTTTCAAGGTGAATGAAATGATATCAAAAAAAATAATAAGAATATATGTTATTACTGATAACTATTTTTTATATTACGGCATCAGGGAACTCATTTACGATTCTAAAGTATTTGAATCTTACACATATAACGTTGAGCAAACCGCTAAGCTTCCAGCTCTTATTTTTTATCATAAGTATCATACTCAAGATATAATCATTACAGATAATTTCTTACATTGTTACGCAGTTTCAAAATATAGACCGGAAAAAACGTTAATTTTGCCATGTAATTATGATTTGGATAAATATATAGAGTGTTTTAATGATTTAACAAATCAAGATTATCTTCACAATGCACTTTATTTTAAAAAGTTATCATCGAAAGAGACCCTGCTGTTAACTTTATTTTCTGAGGGAGCAACAGATGACAAAATTGCTATTATGCTTAACATAACAAAAAAGACAATCAGCTCTCATAGGCGTAATATTTTGCAAAAATTAAACCTGAAGAATAGGCATGAATTGTATATGTATGCTTTGGCAACAAAAGAAGGGTTGTATGAACACGTATAACATAATATCTATTTTAACGATAATGGTATTGATTCCATTTTCAATTTATTGTTTTTATGCTAATTATCGCATCAATGAAAACAAAAGAATTGCATCAGAAACAACACCATTATGGCGAAAGATATTTCTGCCTCCTAAATGATTAATATTTTAATGGTAAATTTTTGATGTTTAGAAGCTTTCCTCTGTGAATGTTAATATATCCACCATCATTCAAATCTTTTAAAACTTTATTTAAGGAACTACGAGAAATTGAGCTTCTGGATAAAATGAACTTGAATACTGAAATTTGAGATCTTTCATTCTCTGGTAATTCCCATATGGCTTCTAAATTGTTTTTTATAATATCGTAGGCATTTTTTGATGAAAATCTCTGGTCTCTTTTGAAAAAGTTTAAAGTGATTTCACAAGTCATTAAGAAAAAATGTTTCCACAAGTTATTACTATCAGCCAAACAATCCAATTCCACAGTTGAAATTGCTGTGAAAGTTGCATCCGTTGAAGCTCGAAAGTAATGGTAATCATCTTGTTCGAACATAAAGATTATCCTTAGAATATAAGGCGCATATACAGTGAAAATTAAAATATCGTCTGCTTTTCTATAAATGTCTACTCTACCTTCAGTGAGAAAGTATACATGTGGTTTATTATTAAGCATGAAGTTTATTCGTTGTCCATTTGACGCATAAATGCGCATAAACTTGTTAGATCCTTCAACAATCTCTAAGATATGGTTAAACATGGTGTGAAGCCTCAGCTACTATTTTCATTCTTAAAGTTTGATGTTAGGTAATCATATAACCTTTTTAGAAGATGGCAAGTTTAAATTTAAATATGTGTTTGTGTAATTATACATAATTTAATTTTTTATAGGCCAGATCATCAAAAGTAAGTGCTGAGTTCTTAAGATTTTATCAACCTATCATTGTTAATAGTCGATTCGAAGATGGCTTTATGTTATTTGAGCGTGATTTTTAGAGTTAATCATTTATATGGGAATTTATTTCTATATAGGAATGATATACGACTATTTACTTTTTATCGGTATTGCGCAAAACAACTCATTAATTCTATATGGATTGATGCTTGGCACTTAAAAAATCATCTCTTTTTTAAGTTGGGCTGAGTATTAACACGGGGGCTCGATATGTTGTTTCTATTGTTATGCATAGCTTTATTGATACTAATAGTAGCTGTTTTTTATTTTATCCGGTTGAATAAAAAAAGTATGGATGTAACTCAATTTATAGATTTGCTTTATAAAGATGATGAAGAGAAATGAATATTTAAATGAGGTTGAGTAAGTGTTAAGCAAAACTCAAAAAAATTTCTTGTGGATGATTGCAGAAAAAACAATCGGCGTAGTGGGCCTTTTCTTTATAAATGCTTTGGTGGCTAAATACCTGGGGCCTGTGGTAATTGGGCAAATAGCAATTGCAACTGCGATTTTTCAAACTGTTCAGGTTGTAGGGGTGTTTGGCAGCGATAGTATATTCTATAAAAGGATAAGCACAAACTTGATTGGCGGCATACAATTAATGATGCCTGTATTTGTGTTGAGAAGTATAATATTTATCATTTTTGCAAGTATTTGCATAATGTTTTTAAATATGAGAATGGATTTAACAGGTATGACATTAGTGCTGTCAATCTGTTTGGCGTATTATTTTTATACTATTGATACTTACACAAGTTTTAACGAGTCACTACTGAACTCAAGAATTAATGCTATTGCAAACGTAGTTGGCCTTATTTTCGGCTTAATAGCCAGGGCATTAATGGTTAGATATAAAGTGCCGATTATCTATTTTGGATTGCCTCTAATAATAATAAGTGCCATTCCTTATTTTCTAAAATTATATGTATTTAGAAAACAATATAAAAGGATGGTAACAATTAAGTATAGTGTACTAAAAAAAAGATTATTCCATCTGAGTTATGCGGGAAGCATTCTTGTTATTCCTTCAATCATTTCATCAATCTATCCAAGGTTGAATGTGCTTATAATCTCTTTTTTATATGGAAATCATGATGTCGGTATTTATTCAGTTTCTCAAAGCATTGCAACGAGTTGGAGTTTCATTTTATTATCGTTGTTGACTTCTTGTCTCCCATCTTTATTTCGAGAGAAAAATAATCAAAAAATAATTAAATTAGGTGCCAGGTTACATTTAAATATCATTTTGTTGTCGATTCCGGTAATGTTGGTGATTACATTTTTAGTAAATTTCGCAATTCTCTATCTATACGGGGAATCCTATAAGGAGTCAATAACACCCTGCATTTTGTTATGTTTCTCAACATTATTGTCTACACTTGGCATGGCTTCATCAAAAATAATAATTAAATTTTCTGGGTATAGGTTTTTATTATGGAAGACTATATTTATATTGGTTTTAAGTCTGGTGCTTTCTTATTTCTTTTCTATCAGGTTCGGATTGATTGGTGCTGCATCAGCGGTTATCATTACTGAAGTTTTTTCTCTGACAGTTATTAACTATTTGTTTATGCAGGGATTTATATTATCAGTCCACATCGAGATGTTTAAAATTATTTATGTGTATTTTCGGAGGTTATTTGGAATGAAAAAATCAGATGGAAGCTAAAAAAAGCAGCCTCAAAACTGAGCTAAATAAAAAATGCTTCTAAGATTTATTCTTAATGGCGCGCTGTTTAATGACAAATAAAAGCGTCCTCGAAATACATGAAACAGACTCATTTCATAGGTTTCAGGACGCTTTACAGTGAGTAATGGTCAGATGAAACGAGCGTTCTCCGCCCATTTTTTTGGGAATCCCAGCGCGCATAACGCCGGCTCAATACTCATTACTTCGGCATCTGCAATGTTATGAATTATAAAGGGGTCATCCTGAAGAAAGTTATGAATATTGCTGATGTTATCCCCCTGAAAGAGAATGAAGCCGCCAGCACCATTGCTGAGCGGGCCGGCAAAAAGAATCACTCCTTCATCAAACCCCCTCAGCAGCCATTGTTTATGTGCGTCAAGATGATCAGAAATCGCATCAGGTTGTGTCAGGTAAGTCAGCGTGACGGCGTGCAACATGGTTTATTCCTTAGCGGCAGAAACGGTATTAATGGCTTGTGGTATTAAAGAGAAAGCACGGGATAGTTCTCTGAGCTTTACTTCCTCCCCTTTAGATGCGCCTTCAGCCCGGACAAACACAACATTTGAAATGCCCAGGAAGCCCAGAAACTTACGCAGAAATTGCTCCTGAAAGTCCATTTCTTCAAATGCCGTACCGGCATAAAAACCCCCCTGGCTGAGGCTATGATGACTCTTTTTTCCCCCGCAAGACCAACAGGGCCTGTTGGGGTGTAGCTGAAGGTTTGCCCTGGCTGCGCGATTCTGTCCATCCAGGCTTTTAATTGGCTGGGAACAGAAAAGTTGTACATTGGCGCTCCGATAACAATTACGTCGCTTTCAAGAAACTCAGAGACCAGAGCATTTGATAATTCTCGCTCAGAGTCCAGACGCGTTGTAGTTGCGGGTCGTCCGGTAACAGGCCTGAATTCTGCAGCGATTTCCCCGGTGAGATGGCTGATTTCGTCTTTTACAAGATCCCGGTAAGTCAGTTGATTCCCCTGACTGGTTGCCATCAGTTGTTTCACTGTTTCAGCCGACAACTGTCGGGTTACTGAAAATTCATAATTGATACTTGAATCAAGATGGAGAATTTTCATTGCATATCGTCCTGTTGTGTAAGGGTCAGTGAATACTCTGCGCAGCATTTACAATCAGTGCTGCAACCTCTTTGGGATGAGAAATCATGGATAGATGATCTGAGTGAATTCGTGTGATATGTGCGCCTGCTTCACGGGCAAAATTTGCCTGTACTAACGGGTTCAGCGCGTTATCGTTTTCTGTGATGAGATACCAGGAGGGTTTCTCTCTCCAGGCTGCCGCGTTCACTTTTTCGTTAAAAGCGGCAGCGGCGATAGGCTGTTGCACCGCAGAAATCAGAAGGCTCTGTTTCATGCTTAGCTCATTAGCCATAACCTGATGAAACAACTGTGGCTTATCAAGCCAGATGAGGCCGTTTTTATCGGCTTCCATACCTTTCATGGGGGCATTGAAGTGCGTAAGTGCGTCAGAAACAGACTGATTGCTGTCCGGAACAACGGCGGACAAATAGACGAGCCCCTTTACGTTATTCGCATTACCAGCCTGGGTGATCACCGCCCCTGCCCATGAATGGCCAACGAGCAGTACGTTACCATTTTGACGCTCAAGTACACGCTCTGTTGCAGCCACATCCTCTCGTAAGGATGTCAGGGGATTCTGAACAGCAGTAACGTGGTAGCCCCGGTCCTGCAGGAGAGCGATGACGGCTGACCAGTTCGATCCGTCAGCAAAGGCACCGTGAACCAGCACGATATTTTTTACACCCGAATCCTGTGCCATAAGCGGCGGGTTGCTCATAAATAAAAGACACAAAGCAAATACTCCTTTTCGCAGCGCGACCGACATTAAATTTTGCTTACGCATAACTGTATTTCCCGTATTTCTCAGTTTCAGGCAGTGTAATCATGCTGACAGGGGGTATGAAGTGTCATTAATGACAGGTAACATGCGAAATAAGACATTCTTCGGCACTGGGGTTAAAATGCGAGTTGCGTTACTTGCGCTTCCGGGCAACATGCGTTCGGCGCTGGCAGGGCTGGCTGATATGTTTTGGCTGGCGAATCAGGTGATCAGGCTAAACCCTACAGTGAGCCCTGAACTATCCAGGGCTGATCCATTTTTTGACGTCAGGACGATTACCGCGGATGGGCAGCCCGTCAGGGACGTTCAGGGACGAATCATCGAAAGTGATGGCTCATTTAATGAACCTGACAACTTCGAGCTGATCATTGCCAGCGGTATGCAGTTGGATGAGCAAAGATTTCCGGCTGACAAAGCAGCTGTATCGAATGCGGCCGAGTGGTTGAAAGTTAAGTATTCAGAGGGAAGCTGTATTGCCTCAGCATGTGCGGGCGGTTTTGTACTGGGAGAGGCGGGTTTACTCAACGGACGGATCTGCACCACTACGTGGTGGTTATATCCAACTTTCGCTGAACGCTATCCACTTGCAAAACCCATATGGGGAAAAACCCTGGCCGAACAGGACAATGTAATAACCGCGGGCGGCCCGCTTTCATGGGTCGATCTGGTTATATACCTCGTACGCAAACATGCTGGTAATGAGCTGGCAAAATTGACAGCTGACATGGCCGTTGCTGACAGCCAGCCTTTGTCACAGCAAATCTATGCGCCCGCAGGTTTTCTCAACTCAAGACATCCTCTACTGACTAAAGCAGAGAGTCTGCTTCGTTATCAGAACCCTGCAATGACGGTAAAGCAACTTGCTGCAGCTCTGAATATGACGACCCGCACGCTGAACCGTAAAATGAAAACGCTCATCCAGGAAAGTCCGAAAGACTTCATTACGCGGGTTCGTATTGAAACTGCATCTGTGCTTCTTGAAAGCCCAGGAAAGACTATTTCACAGATCGCAAATATTTGCGGATATAGCGATGAAACTGCTTTCCGGCGCGCTTTTAGCACCATGATGGGGATGTCCCCCGGAAGTTTCAGAAAGCGGCTTTTGACAACGACCCCTTCAAATTCTGGCTGCGAATGAGCGGCTACTGTTGACTTATCAAGGGCGTGACTGAGCTGATGATTGGCTGACCATCTGTCAATATCATGTCGTCCTCTGAATATAAAAGTGTGGCGCTGACAGATTCCCACTCGAAAGCGAACGCTGTGAAAGTTCAATTTTTTCGGATTGTCCTGATGCTACTCGCAGTCAATAAGCCTGACGGTTGACGAATGGTTGGCGTGTTTGGTTTTACCTGATGTCGATGTGGAAAAGATATCCGGCATGACGTTAGCAGTCATAAATACTTTGGGAATGGACGCAACTGTTCGTATTATGTCCCTGAAAGATTTAATCAGGAGAAATTGATATGGAAGAGGTTATTTATGTTATCGATGATGATGATGCATATCGGTCGTTTGTTGTTCAGTTCTTAACAGCCCCGGGCTATCAGACGTTTGACTTCAGTAATGCCGAAGAATTTTTATCCTCTCCCATCGTTGATCATCCTTCATGCTTAATACTTGAATTAAACCTTCCGCGTATGAATGGCTTTGACGTGATGGATGCACTCAAAGCGCGTGGATGCGCTATACCGGTACTCATTCTGACGAAGAGCGGCTCCATCCCTTCCTGCGTTCGGGCAATGAAAGCAGGCACCCGGGATTTTTTGACCAAACCGGTCGAACCTGAACAACTTTTGCGCGTGGTGAATGAGGTATTGATCGACGCGACAAACCATTTTCTGGAACAGCAACGGTTATTTGAACTGTGTAAAAATTACCAGGCGTTGACGCGACGTGAGAAACAGATTTTTGAGCTGGCAATTAATGGCTTGCAAAATAAACAAATCGCATCGGAACTGGGCATAACAGAAATTACGGTGAAGGTACATCGACGCAGGGTGATGGATAAAATGCAGGTTCGTACATTAGCGGATCTGGTGCATGCTGCCGGCACGTTGCAAATCGGTAAATCCCGATGTCCACCCCGCAGGCTTTATTGATAACGCGGCGATCGTCACCGGACAGTTTATACCACCCTGACATTCATTCAGATTATTGTCCCCCTGGGGTGTTGAATTTTGCTACCCTATGAGAGGTAACGCCTCTCAACCGGGGCGGTCTACGATAATGGAATGAATTGATTATGAGTGAAAATGATACTATCCCAAAGAAGTCTACAAGCCAGATTAACAAAGCGGTATTCTTCACATCTGCTTTGTTAATTTTCCTTCTTGTCGCCTTTGCCGCAGTATTCCCGGATCTGGCCGACAAAAAATTCAAACTCCTGCAGCAACAGATATTCACCAATGCCAGCTGGTTCTACATTCTTGCTGTCGCCCTGATTTTACTGAGTGTTACTTTCCTCGGTCTTTCGCGTTACGGTGATATCAAACTGGGGCCGGATCATGCCCAGCCTGATTTCAGCTACCATTCCTGGTTTGCGATGCTGTTTTCGGCAGGGATGGGGATCGGCCTGATGTTCTTTGGCGTTGCCGAACCGGTAATGCATTACCTTTCGCCACCCGTCGGCACCCCTGAAACCGTAGCCGCAGCGAAAGAAGCCATGCGCCTGACGTTCTTCCACTGGGGACTGCATGCATGGGCCATCTATGCCATAGTGGCGCTGATTCTGGCATTCTTCAGCTACCGTCACGGTTTGCCATTAACGCTGCGTTCCGCACTCTATCCCATCATCGGCGATCGCATCTACGGTCCTGTCGGCCATGCAGTCGATATTTTTGCGGTGATAGGGACGGTCTTTGGCGTTGCCACATCGCTGGGTTACGGTGTTTTGCAGGTTAATGCCGGTCTGAACCATCTTTTTGGGGTGCCCATCAATGAAACGGTGCAGGTCATTCTGATTGTGGTAATCACGGGGTTAGCGACGATTTCAGTGGTATCCGGTCTGGACAAAGGAATACGTATCCTGTCTGAGCTTAACCTGGGCCTGGCGGTTTTGCTCCTGGCGCTCGTTTTATGTCTTGGACCAACAGTGCTTTTACTGAAATCATTCGTGGAAAATACTGGCGGTTATCTTTCGGAATTAGTGAGTAAAACGTTTAACCTTTACGCCTATGAACCGAAATCAAGCAACTGGCTTGGTGGCTGGACGTTATTGTATTGGGGATGGTGGCTTTCCTGGTCGCCGTTTGTCGGTATGTTCATCGCACGCGTATCCCGTGGCAGGACAATTCGTGAGTTTGTCACAGGCGTGCTGTTTGTTCCCGCAGGTTTTACCCTCATGTGGATGACAGTGTTTGGTAACAGCGCCATTTATCTCATCATGAACCAGGGGGCAACAGACCTGGCAAATACCGTCCAGCAGGATGTCGCGCTCGCCCTGTTTAATTTCCTGGAGCATTTCCCGTTTTCTTCAGTGTTGTCATTTATTGCAATGGCGATGGTCATTGTTTTCTTTGTTACATCAGCTGACTCCGGGGCAATGGTTGTCGATACGCTGGCATCGGGTGGGGTCGCTCACACGCCTGTCTGGCAGCGAATTTTCTGGGCCTCGCTCATGGGGATTGTGGCTATCGCACTGCTGATTGCGGGTGGACTGAGTGCGCTGCAAACCGTGACAATTGCGAGTGCATTACCCTTCTCAGTGATCTTATTGATCTCAATATACGGACTGTTAAAAGCCCTGCGTCGGGATTTGACCAAACGTGAAAGTCTGAGCATGGCGACGATTGCGCCGACCGCCGCACGTAACCCTATTCCGTGGCAGAGAAGGTTGCGCAATATTGCCTATCTGCCGAAACGTTCTCTGGTGAAACGGTTTATGGACGACGTTATCCAGCCTGCCATGACGTTGGTTCAGGAAGAACTGAACAAGCAGGGGACGTTGAGTCATATCAATGATGCGGCTGACGATCGTCTCCGGCTTGAAGTTGATTTAGGCAATGAGCTGAACTTTATTTATGAAGTGAGGCTACGTGGCTATAATTCGCCAACTTTTGCTCTTGCCGCTATGGATAATGACGAGCAACAGGCAGAGCAACACCGCTATTATCGCGCTGAAGTGTATCTGAAAGAGGGCGGTCAGAACTATGATGTGATGGGCTGGAATCAGGAACAGCTTATCAATGACATACTGGACCAGTACGAAAAACATCTGCACTTCCTGCATCTGGTTCGTTAATACTAAAATGCCGTCCGATGGGACGGCATTTATTTTGCCACTGACTGTGTGAGACAGCCTCATGTTAGCCACTGTACTTATCGTTATTGTTGCGTTAATCCATCTCTATATTCTGGTGCTGGAGATGTTCCTGTGGAACACCAAAACCGGGCACAAGGCTTTCAATCTCACGCCCGATTTTGCGCGTGAAACGCGCGTACTGGCTGCGAATCAGGGGCTGTATAACGGTTTTCTGGCGGCGGGTCTGCTCTGGGGACTCTGGCTCGGAGAGCGCGGTGTCCCTGTGACCGTCTTTTTCCTGAGTTGCGTGCTACTTGCCGGAATTTTTGGCGCAGCGACTGCCAGTCGAAAAATCCTCTATGTTCAGGCTATGCCGGCTCTCGCTGCCTTACTTGCGCTGCTTATCTAATACTTTGGTCAACGTAATGCGTCCGCTATACTCGGTGCATCACCCGCTAAATGACAGACGAGAGACTGTTTATGAACAACGATATTCCGCATAAATATTATGACATCGTCGATGAGTATTCGACGGAAACCGCTGAGCCAGTCAGTGAGTCAGAGCATGACGCGCTGGCGTACTATTTCCAACTGCTGCTGACGCGGTTAACGAACAACGAGGAAATCAGCGAGGAAGCCCAGCAGGAAATGGCCAGTGAGGCGGGGATCCGCTCGGCACGCATCGATGATATTGCGAATTTCCTTAATCAGTGGGGGAACGAGTAGCCCGCAAGGGCATTCTCATCGTAAGTTTCTTCGCCAGTTCACTGCGTGTCAGTGATTTTGAGAAGTACCACCCCTGGATCAGAGCGTCAGGATACCTGTCCGCAATAAAACGATACTGGGTTTCACTTTCCACCCCTTCGAAAACGAGCGTTTTGTTGAGCCTGGCAAGCGCATCACAAAAAATAGCAAAAATATTCTGCTTATAATGTTCATTGATACCGTCCACCAGCGACTTATCGATTTTGATTTCGTCATATTCCAGCAGAGAGAGTCGGTCCAGGTTTGAGTTTTTCACGCCGAAATCGTCTATCGATATTCTCACCCCAAGTTTTTTCAGCTCCAGACAAAACCCTTCCAGAATATCTGCACTGGATACCGCTTTTTCTGAAAGTTCCACTTTTATCAAAGACAGGGGGATGTGATTAAATGCACATTCACGACGTAACGTCTGGATAAACTGCCCATCTTCAATCTCTGTTCGCCCAACGTTCAGCGAAATCATCAGCTGATGTTTAATGGCAAGCGGTGCGATCTCAGACAGCGATTTTTCAATAATATTAATATAATACTGTCGGTACAGCCCAATTTTCTTAATTAAAGGAATAAACAGTTCCGGAGAAACATCGGTGCGATGATAATCGCGCCATCTCGACAGCACTTCTACCCCGACAATGCTTTTATCCTGGATACGTATAATCGGCTGGTAGTTAACGCTGATTGAATTGTTTTTTACCGCCTTAACCAGCGTTCGCTCCAGTGAGAAGCGATCTTCGTAAATACGCATGAAAAACAACGAGATTGCGGTCCAGATAAAACACAAAATAGTCGTCAGAAGAATAAACACCACAACGGGGAGCGAAGCCAGGCCCGCGTCGTAATGCTTCACCGTAACACATATGTCCCATCGCGTGCTGCACTGCGTCAGGGTCAGGGTAAAAAGCGCTGAATCTGGCCAGTGGTGTTTTATGACATCTGGCTTAACCGAGAAAAAAGTTCGGTCGAAATCTTTCGTCGTGGTACTCAGCGCATAGTTTGCCGTAACCGGCGTGAATTTATCGTAGGCATAACGCGAGGTGAAAATAATTACATTATTATAGATTGCCGCGTTGCCAGTGAAAAAATCTTTTCTCGAAAACTGCGCTAACAGAAAGCCTCTTGGTGTTTTATGGAGTTCTGTCGGTAGAGGGACTGGAGTGGCGAGCTTACCCCAAAAGGCAGTACAGACGACTTGCCCATTTTCAACAAAACCGATATCGGAAAAATAGGGGCTGTCGAGTTTTAGCTTTCTGTAGCGATCAAGGCTGGTTTGATCGCAGCCTCGGGTTGTTACCTCTTTAAGGGCCAGCGCGATGCTTTCGGATAATCCTTCGGAATAGTGCAAAAGCGTCTGGGCGATCTCACGCTGTTTATCCTTCTGCTGGCTGATGATAACCGCATTCACCGCATACAGAGACAGAATGACCAGAATCGTTGATACGATAGCAACGGCAATGATTTTTTTCATTTTCCGGTTATCCTGTCAGCTCCCTGATGGGGTGAATCTTAACACAGCCGGGGCAGGGTACAAGCATGGTACTCACGGGGGAGAACGGCAGGCGCCAGGGGATCTCCGTAATAACCCTGACGCAAATTTTAGTGAAGCAAAATAATAACTGCTTCTTATTGTGCGCTTAAGTGCAATTTATTTTCCTCTTATCCTGACCTTTGTTACAGTGACACGAGTTGTCAGCCAGGGATGTCAGGCGTGATAAGGTGGAAAAGCTCGTGCATGTGAAAAATACTTTTTACACAACAACCATTACTGTCATCATTGTCTCGTTGATCATCTCGTTGTCGCTTGCGGTCCAAATTACCACGTCCAGACAGCAGTCAATTCAGCAAATTAATACCGGCGTTGCTAACCTGAGCCATACCCTGGATGTTTATACTGAGGGGATCATGCGTCAAAGCGAAATGCTGATCACCACCATTTCAGACATGATCGACATTTATGGTATGACCCCGGAATAGGCGACCAATATTCAGCGGATAATAGAAAACCAGGATAATCTTCTTAGCCAGATTAATAATGTGGTTATTTACGATGTCAATGGTGACATCTTTACGGCATTGTACGGACGTTTTTCCGGGCCGCGAAAAGGGGCTGACAGATCGTTTTTTATCTATCACAAGGAAAATAAAAGTCAGCAGATTTTTATTGGCCAGCCAGTGGTGAGCAGGACGAATGGTAAATGGGTGATTACGATCAGTCGACGGCTTGAAACGCAGACCGGAGACTTTAACGGCGTTGTCGTGGTGACGCTTGGAATCGAAAATTTTCTGGCACTCTACGGGCAGATTAATATTGGCCATGCTGGTGTCATTGGCCTCACGACACAAACCGGCGTGTTGCTGGTTCGCTATCCGTTTAAAAATAACTACATTGGCGCGATTGTTTCAGACTCACCCCTGTTCAGAGAATACCTGAAGGTACAAAATTCAGGGATTGCCAGCTCGGTTTCGCGGTTTGATAAAGTCGAACGCATTTTCGCTTTTGAGAAAAACAAACGTTACGGATTGGTCACCACCGTTGCAGTGAGTAAAGAAGAAGCACTTGCAGCCTGGCGTAAGCAGGCCATTCAGCTCGCCGTACTCATTCTTATTTTTACCGTGGCGCTTATCGTCGCGTCTTATTTCCTCTATTCGGATCTGTCCAGAAAAACCAGAGATAACAAAGAGCTCAAGATAATAGCCTCTGAAGATGCGCTGACGGGGCTTTTCAACCGCCGCACGTTTGATGAAAAAATTCTGTCTGAAATCGCCACGTGTGCGGATAACGACACGCCAATTTCTATCCTCATTGTCGATGTCGATTATTTCAAAAAATACAATGATAACTACGGTCACCCAGAAGGAGACCGATGCCTTACCCTACTGGGGAATAGCCTCAGAGAGAGCCTCACCCGCAACAACCAGCTTGTGGCGCGTTATGGCGGCGAAGAGTTTGCGCTGATCCTGCCAGACGCCGATATTCAGGAAGCCATCCGCCTGGCCCAAACGATCATCCGCAATGTATTTTCACTGCATATTGAGCATGCCTTTAGCCCCTTTGGACGGGTAACGGTCAGCGTCGGGGTGTCAACCGCACGTGCCGTTGACATTGCAGGCAGCCAGCAGAACATTATTATTGCGGCTGACCAGGCGCTCTATCAGGCAAAGCGCGCAGGACGCAACCGCTATGCCTTTATCGCCGTGTAAGCGGGCAAAAAAATGCCCACTAAAGCGTGGGCAAAAATACTGGAAGCAATGTGAGCAATGTCGTACTGAATACCTGAGCGTTTAACTCAACTATTCAATGTTGAGAAAGATAATCTTTCTCATCTTAAGTTGCAACCCCACATTTCGTGTGGTGCGGTTTTGGATACTAAATGCGCACTCTCTCGCTGTGATACTAATCACAAATTTCCTTTCCCGGATCCTGTGCTATCCTTTTTGTGTCGTTGATTTAATGACAAAAACCATACAGAGAGGAAAGTTATGGGAATTTTATCCTGGATTATCTTTGGGCTTATTGCGGGTATTCTGGCGAAGTGGATCATGCCGGGCAAAGATGGCGGTGGTTTTATCGTTACCGTGATACTGGGTATTGTCGGCGCGGTCGTCGGCGGCTGGATCAGTACGCTGTTCGGGTTTGGCAAAGTTGACGGTTTCAACTTCGGCAGTTTTGCTGTCGCCGTGATCGGCGCGCTGGTTGTTCTGTTTATCTACAGAAAAATCAAAAGCTAAGTTTGATAAGCGTTAAAAAAGGCTGCCAGATGGCGGCCTTTTTACGTTGCGGTGTTACCACCAGCCAAATTGCGTGCCAGCAACGGCGACGATGGCGACGAGCAGCATAATGAGGGTGGTTTTTCTCATTTATGCTCCCGGAGCCGCGTAACCACCGACAAAAAACCATGCTAAAAAAACCACCGCCGTTATAAAAATAACGACCGGGAAGAGGATCCCTATTCTCATGCCATCACCTGTTTCGGTTTTCAGAATGCCGTAGAGTGTACGGGGTTAATCCAAAACGTGAAAGCGCGTTTTGCCTTTACCCTTTTTATCCTGATACATCGCAACATCCGCGACGCGTAATGCGCTGTCCGGATCCATCCCGGCAGGATCAACTTCGACAACTCCCAGGCTTGCACCCGGGTACACAATACTCACACTGCCCAACCCGTATTGGCCGGCAATGCGGTCGCGAAGCCGCGTCCTGAGCAGGTTAATCTGGCCATCGTCAGCCTGATTTTCCGCTTTACTCAGGCAGGCTACCAGGAACTCATCGCCCCCCAGGCGGCCGATAATCTCGTCTTCGGTCTTTTCATCTGACAGACGTTTGCCGACTTCAATGAGGAATTGATCGCCTGCTTCATGCCCGTACTGGTCGTTAATCCGTTTAAAATCATCCAGATCGATAAAAGCGATAATTACGTTGCGTTTAAGGTGGCGGCCTAAAGAAAACAGGGTATTGAGATCTTCAAAGATGGCGCGGCGGTTGGGTAAACCGGTGAGAACGTCGGTAAAGGAATAGGCGATGAGCGCTGCATTCGCTTCTCGAAGTTGAGAAAGCAACGACTCTTTCTGAATATACTGGGCAATCAGCCCGGCAAAGAGTTTTAGCACGTGTTCGCCGCGTTCACTGAGCAGCTTCTTTTCCGTGCTGGTCGCACAGAGCGTGCCGTACAGGGAACCATCCGCCAGGTGAACCGGCACGCTCATGTACGTGGTAATACCGAGCGCTTTCGCGGCGTCGCAATCCGCCCAGCGTTCAGGAACCTCGTTACTGAAAATGGTGTCACTGTCCAGAGCGCGTTTGCACAATGTATCGCCCCAGGGCACGCTTAGTCCCTCCGGGATCTGCATCTGCTTACTGTTTCGGGCATACAAAATATGCTGAAGACGGGCATTGATATCGACCTTCGTCAGGTAGGTCGACTCCATTTCGGTCACAAGTTCCAGCATCTCCAGCAACTGGCGAACGAGACTTTCAAGGGATTGTTCCGTGGTGAGCGTTTCTGACACTCGGGCCAGGATGATATCTGACATGACGTAGGTTGACTCCCATGCACAAGACGTCTGCATCTGCATGTTATGTTGAAAATTTCGACTTCAGCCATAGTAAAACATGAATGGTGAGAATTTTATATATCCACCAGAAGCAGGCAGGGGAGAAAAAGGCCCCGTTGTTGAGACCGGGGCAAAGACATCTTGATTACGGAATGATGTTCTCTGGTCATAAGGAGAACACGCCTCACTATAGTGTTGAAAAGTGCAGTTAAAATGGAGAAATGATGGAGAAAGCGACGGCGACCCGTTACCCTTATCTTCTGATGATGTAAAAAGGATCAACACAATGAGATTTCTGCTTTTGGCTCTCGCGCTACCCCTGGCGGCCTGTACCACAAAAACGTCTCCATCTGTTGCCCCACCGCCGCCGCATAGGGTGGGGATGGCTAACCCTGCCTCTGTCTATTGTCTGGAAAAAGGGGGAGAGCAGATCCCAATCCAGAGCCCGCAGGGCGTGCGTACGGAGTGTAAATTGCCCGGTGGCGAAGTGATCGACGAATGGGAGCTCTACCGCCGCGATCATCCGCAACCCGCCAGGTGACAGCAGGACAAAGATTGCGATACACTTCTCTTTAGGATTATTCTTAGCCAGTTTCTGGCCACCGTTATCGTGAGAGAAGTATGTTTCAGCTTAAACCGGGCAGCATGGCGTTGATCATTGGTGCCCGCACGGCCTCAGGCCGTCGCAATGTGGGTAAATCCGTTGAGTTGTTTGGCCTTTGCCAGCCCGGCCAGCGCTTTGTTAACCCGGTTAATGGCGTGATGACGCAGCTGCCTGCGACAGCGGATCGCGCGCTCTGGCTGGTAACTGGCGATGTCTACGCTTTTGATAATCAGCACGGTTTTGCGTTTGTGCGCGCCGAACATCTGCTGCCGCTCACGCCGGATGAGGCACCGCAAACCTTCGATGCGCTGACGGCCAGCTAATTACAGATGGCGCAGCCAGTCGGCTAAGACTATTGCGTGATTCTGTTCGGTATTTTTCGCGGCGTAGAGAAGGGTTAAGGTTTGCTGTCTCGCGAGGGTTGCAAGACGCAAACCTTCGTCTTTATGCTGCGCCAGCTCTTCCCGATACGCCTGGCTGAAGGCAGCGAAATCAATGGTTTCACTGTGAAAGGCCTTACGTAATCCGTCAGAAGGCGTAAGCGCTTTGCACCATTCATCATGCACAAGGTCTGCTTTTTTCACCCCTCGCGGCCACAGTCTGTCCACCAGCACCCGATAACCATCCTCCGGGGCTGCCTGTTCATAGACGCGCTTGCACTGAATCATCATTTCCCCCTCCCAATTTAAGGTATTGTGATTATTGCAGAAGATCGGTAGTCTGAGGTTCCTTATGTTATCTGATAATACTCTGGCATAAGGAACCTTTCATGGAACACCTCCCGGTTAAAACGACGCTGCGCATTGCGCTGGTTGGCGATTACAATCCCGATGTGATTGCGCACCAGGCGATCCCGCTGGCCATAGATGATGCTGCTGCAGTACTGGATCTCACCGCTGATTACGACTGGCTTGCGACGACGGAGCTGACCAGCCCTGAAGATCTGGTGGGTTACGATGCCATCTGGCTGGTTCCTGCAAGCCCCTACAAAAATACCGAAGCCGCCTTTATCGCTGCACGTTACGCGCGCGAAAACAGCATTCCATTTCTCGGCACCTGCGGCGGTTTTCAGCATGCATTGATTGAGTATGCGCGTAATGTGCTCGGCTGGAGCGATGCGGCGCACGCCGAAACGGACACCGAAGGCTCAATGGTGATTGCGCCGCTGACCTGCTCGCTGGTGGAAAAAACCGATGCGATTGAACTGCGTAACAACACGCTTATTGCGAAAGCCTACGGCAAGCCGGAAATTGAAGAGGGATATCACTGCAACTACGGCGTATCGCCGGAATTTGCGCAGGAGCTGGAGAGCGGTGATATGCGCGTGACGGGCTGGGACGAGCAGGGGGAAATCCGTGCCGCAGAGCTGGTTACCCATCCGTTCTTCGTGATTACCTTATTCCAGCACGAGCGTGCTGCGCTGGCGGGGCGTCCGGTGGTGTTAGTACAGGCGATGCTGCGTGCGGCACGGGGATAAATAACAGGCAGACCGTCAGGTCTGCCACTGTTTTTAGCGGGGCGTGATCTCCCGGTCTCGCCCGGCAAGCATGCCGCAGATGGCCATCACCACCGAGGCCAGCGCGCAGGCCAGAAGGGGGATCTGCCAGTCACCGGCGGTATCGTGAATTTTCCCCATCAGCGGAGGCCCGCAGGCGGCCAGCAGATAACCAATCGACTGCGCCATACCGGACAGTGCCGCCGCCTGATGAGCAGAGCTGGCGCGCAGGCCGATGAACGTCAGACCGAGGATCATCGTTGCTCCGGTGCCAAAGCCAAACACCAGCGTCCACACGACCGCCAAATCCGGTGCAAACCAGAAACCGGCCGCACTCACTGCGCACATCAGGGCTACGGCGCCGGCGATCCCGCGTTGATCGTTCAGGCGATGCAGGATCAGCGGTACGGCAAGGCCCGGAATGGCCGTGGCCAGCTGTAAGAGTCCGTGCATGGAGCCCGCCTGCGCTTCGCTGTAGCCGTGGCTGAGTAATATCGCGGGCAACCAGCCGATGATGACGTAGTAAATCAGCGAGTTAATGCCGAGAAAGAGCGTCACCTGCCAGGCGAGGGCAGAACGCCATATGGCGCGGTTGTGCAGCGCCCCTGCACCGGTCACCGTGGCGACCTGCTTCTGGCGCCACTGCGGCAGCCAGAGCAGCAGCGCCAGCAGGGGAAAGATCATCAGCATCAGCAGCGCGCCATGCCAGCCTGCGGCTCCCTGGGCGAGAGGAACAATCAGCGCCGAACCGAGCGCCGCCGAAACGCCCATCGTCAGGGAATAGGCCCCGGTAAGGCGGGCAACCTGGCCGGGAAAGTCGCGTTTGATTAAGCCCGGTAACAGCACATTCCCGAGCGCGATCCCGCAACCTATCACCGCCGTACCGGTAAACAGCAGGGCCGCGGAGGGCAGAGAGCGCACGACAATCCCGGCGCAGATCAGCAGCAGGGCGAGGAACAGGCTGCGCTCCATGCCGATACGCCGTGCTACGCCCGCGGCAAGCGGCGAGACAAGGGCAAACGCTAATAGTGGCAGGGTGGTTAGCAGGCCGGTTTGCGCGGTGGTTAATCCATATTCAAGGCGAATGGTATCGAGCAGCGGCGCTGCTCCGGTAAAGGTGACGCGAAGCGTCGTGGCAATCATCAGAATGCCAGCGATCAGCAGCGCGCCTTTGCGAGTAGCAGTAGTCATTGTTTTCTCATACGTTCAGGCGAGCGCACACAATACCGATTTTCGCCGTGGTTGAAATCAGGCTAAAATGACAGTTTATCGCTAATATCGGACAACCTGATGAACGGTCTGGGACTCGACGGCTACGATCCCGATAGCCAATTCGATGCGGCGGTCGCGTTTCGCATCCGCGTGGTAGCGCAGGAGCAATATATTCCGCTCCATCAGCACCGCAAAGGGCAGATGATTCTGGCGCTGGGAGGTGCAATCACCTGTGAGGTAGAAAATGCCATGCTGATGGTACCGCCCCAGTATGCCGTGTGGATCCCCGGGCAGATGCCCCACAGCAACAGGGCCACGCCAGGCGCGCAGCTCTGCTTTTTGTTTATTGAACCGGGTGCCGTCAGTCTGCCGGACCGGTGCTGTACCCTGAAAATATCGCCGCTGGTGCGGGAGCTGATTCTGTCGCTGGCGGGAAAAACGCGTGAGCAACTGCCGCTTGCCACCACCTCGCGTCTGGTGGATGTGCTGTTTGATGAACTGCCGCTCCAGCGACAGGAACATTTACAGCTGCCCGTTTCCCCTCATCCAAAAATTCGGTTGATGAGCGAAAAGATGGCGGAAGAGCCCGCCGCGTGGCAGACGCTGGCGCAATGGGCGAACCACTTTGCCATGAGTGAGCGCAACCTGGCGCGGCTGGTGGTCAAAGAGACGGGCTTAAGCTTTCGCCGCTGGCGTCATCAGCTGCAGTTGATTGTGGCGTTGCAGCTGCTGATTGGCGGGAAGTCAGTTCAGCAGGTGGCGCAGTCACTTGGTTATGACTCCACCACCGCCTTTATTACGATGTTTAAAAAGGGGCTGGGGCAAACGCCCGCGCGCTATATTGCCAGCCTGACTACGACTTCCCAATAAACAGCGAAACCAGCCCGGCGGCAATGAGCGGGCCCACCGGAACGCCGCGAAAGAGCGCCACGCCAAGCACCGTTCCCACCAGCAGGCCAGCCACCAGCGAGGGCTGGCTGCTCATCAACGTGACGCCGCGACCACCCAGCCATGACACGAAAATCCCCACCGCGATAGCCACCAGTGATTTCCAGTTAACAAACGAGTGCAGCAGCGTTGAGGCCGGGAGCGTGCCGCTGGCAATGGGGGCCATCACCCCAATGGTCAAAATGATTATCCCGATCGTCAGGCCTTGTTTTTCTATCCACGGGAAAAAAGTGTTTAACGGGGTGACGCGCACAATGATCAACACCAGGATCGAGATGGCGACGGTGGTGTTATGGCTGATAAAGCCGAGTGCAGCGAGTGCCAGAAGAATGAGCAGAGTAGGGTCAAACATGAGGAGTCCTTGCCAGAATAGTAAGCCTGCTTACTTTACGCGGAAAAACGGCTGACGAAAGTGTTTTAAAAAAATAGGGGATTGTCATATCCGTGTCATTTGCAGGGGATAAAACGGCATCAGGCATCGCAAAGGGTTGCTAAAGATGAACGATCACATGTTTGTTGAAACGCTGATTATCTCCTCATCGTTTTTCGCTATTGCGGTGATTTTGATCGCATCAGTTCTGTTTCTGGAAAAGAGAGGCTGACAGAGGCGTCAGCCATCACGGTCACGCTTTACGAAACGTCACCAGTTCAGGGCGGGCAATGCGCAGATAATCCTGGGTATCCATGATCACGGATTTTTCCAGCAGACCGGCATTGAACGCGATTTCGTCAAAACGCTCGAACAGGAGCGGGTCGGCGACCAGCGTCAGATCCGGATGGAAGCTAAACGGTGGGATAGCGCCAAACACGCATGCGGTCAGATGATCGACTTCGGCCGGGCTTGCGAGAGAGGCTTTTAAGCCGCCGAAATGGCTGGCAAGCTGGCTCAGGTCGGCCTGCTGGTCAGCGGCCAGGATCGCCAGAACGTGTTTTTTTACGCCGTTTCCCTTCACTTTGCAGACCAGCGCTTTTGCGCCTTGCCCCAGATCGGTTCCGCGGATTTCGCTTACCGCTTCGCATTTTCCTACGGCCTCGTGCTCCATCACGCGAAAGCGCGCACCTTGCTGCGTTAACAGCGAAATGAGTTGCTGGTGGGTAGCCGTACCCTTAGCCTCATCAGACATAGTCAGTTTACCTGTTATCTGCCAATACGCAGTTTCCAACAGTAGCACAGATCTTTTTGCGAAGGGGATGGACGAAGGGGAAAGAAAACAGCCAGCGTGTCGCTGGCTGTGGGGTCAGGCATTGCTGGTGGCCGATTGCTTGTGGAACAGCTCCCGGAACACCGGATAGATATCATCCTGGTCACGGATGTGTTGCATGGCGAAATTTTCGAACATCGATTGCAGATGTTCATATTCACGCCACAGCGTCTGGTGAGCACGACGCGTGATTTCGATATAGCTGTAGTAACGCACCACCGGCAAAATTTTCTTCGCCAGAATGTCGTGACACAGCGGCGAATCATCCGCCCAGTTGTCGCCATCCGACGCCTGCGCGGCATAGATGTTCCACTGAGCCGGATCGTAACGCTCTTTCACCACCTCATCCATCAGCTTCAGGGCGCTCGATACGATGGTGCCGCCGGTCTCCTGCGAGTAGAAGAACTCATGTTCATCCACCTCTTTGGCCTGGGTGTGGTGGCGAATATAAACCACTTCCACGTTCTTATAGGTTCTGCTCAGGAACAGATAGAGCAGAATGTAAAAACGCTTCGCCATATCCTTGGTGGCCTGGTCCATTGAACCGGAGACGTCCATCAGACAGAACATAACAGCCTGGCTCGAAGGCTCCGGCCGTTTTTCGTAGTTTTTATAGCGCAGGTCGAAGGTATCAATAAACGGTACCCGCTCAATCTTCGCCCTCAGCTCGGCAATCTCTTTACGCAGGCGCTCCTCTTCCAGCAGTTGCGCCGGTTCTGTGTTTTCTACCACCTTCAGGCTGCTTTCAAGTTCGCGCAGCTCCCGCCGTTTACCGGCCGTCATGGCCGTGCGCCGCGCCAGCGAGTTCTGCAGCGAACGAACGACGCTGATATTGGCTGGTACGCCGTTCGCGGTATAACCCGCGCGATGGGTTTTGTATTCGTTAAGCTGACGGTGCTGGTTCTTTTTCAGATTAGGCAGCGCCAGATCCTCAAAGAGCAGGTCGAGATACTCATCTTTTGAGATCTGAAAGACGAATTCATCCTGACCTTCACCATCCTGACTGGCCTGTCCTTGACCGCTTCCAGAACCGCCGCCGCCTCCTTGTGGGCGCTCGATTCTGTCGTTCTGAACGAAGTGGTCATTACCTGGGTGTACGCGATGGCGCAGGCCGCCACGCCCCTGATGAAACATCGGTTCGCTGATGTCATCGGTGGGGATGGAGACAGACTCGCCGCTGTCGACGTCGGTTACCGAGCGTTTGTTGATGGCCTCGGAGATCGACTGTTTAATTTGCGCTTTGTAACGGCGCAAGAAGCGCTGGCGATTCACCATGCTCTTGTTTTTGCCGTTCAGACGCCGGTCAATAAACCAGGTCATATACCCCCCGTACTGCATTTGCCAACTTGCATTTTGTCGGCCCGGTGAGCGTTAAACGCTACCGGGCACTTGTTTTAAGACGATTTCCGTACGCGCAGATACCATTCGCACAGCAAACGAACCTGTTTGCGGGTGTAGCCTTTTTCCATCATACGGTCGACAAAATCGTCGTGTTTTTTCTGCTCGTCAGTTGAGGTTTTGGTGTTAAACGAAATGACGGGTAACAGCTCCTCGGTGTTAGAGAACATTTTCTTCTCGATGACCGTGCGCAGTTTCTCGTAGCTGGTCCAGTTCGGATTACGACCGTTGTTATGCGCTCTGGCACGCAGTACGAAGTTCACAATCTCGTTACGGAAGTCTTTCGGGTTGCTGATCCCGGCAGGCTTCTCAATTTTTTCCAGCTCCGCGTTCAGGGATTCACGGTCAAACAGCTGTCCGGTATCCGGGTCGCGATACTCCTGATCCTGGATCCAGAAGTCAGCATAAGTGACGTAACGGTCAAAGATGTTCTGCCCGTATTCTGAATAGGATTCCAGGTAGGCCGTCTGGATCTCTTTGCCAATGAACTCGGCATATTTCGGGATCAGATAACCTTTCAGGAACTCAAGGTAACGTTCCGCCTGCTCCTGTGGGAACTGCTCGCGTTCAATCTGCTGCTCCAGCACATAGAACAGGTGGACCGGGTTGGCCGCCACTTCCGCATGGTCGAAGTTAAACACGCGGGAGAGGATCTTAAACGCGAAACGCGTGGACAGACCGTTCATGCCCTCGTCGACACCCGCGTAATCGCGGTACTCCTGATACGACTTCGCTTTCGGGTCGGTATCTTTCAGGCTTTCCCCGTCATACACGCGCATTTTGGAGTAGATGCTGGAGTTTTCCGGCTCTTTCAGACGCGACAGGATGGAGAAGCGCGACAGCGTTTCCAGCGTGCCCGGTGCGCATGGCGCATGCATCAGCTCACTGTGGTTAAGCAGTTTTTCGTAAATTTTGATCTCTTCGGAGATCCGCAGGCAATAAGGCACTTTGACGATGTACACACGGTCAAGGAACGCCTCATTGTTTTTGTTATTACGGAAGGAGACCCACTCTGATTCGTTCGAGTGCGCCAGGATGATGCCGTTGAACGGCAGGGCAGAGATACCTTCCGTCCCGTTGTAGTTCCCCTCCTGGGTGGCCGTCAGCAGTGGATGCAGCACTTTAATGGGTGCTTTAAACATCTCGACGAATTCCATAATGCCCTGGTTTGCCCGGCACAGTGCGCCGGAGTAGCCGTAGGCATCCGGGTCATTCTGGGCGTAATTTTCCAGCTTACGGATATCGACTTTCCCGACCAGTGCCGAGATGTCCTGGTTGTTCTCATCACCCGGTTCCGTTTTGGCGATGGCGATCTGCTCCAGAATGGATGGCCACACTTTCACGACGCGGAATTTAGTGATATCGCCACCAAACTCATGCAGGCGTTTCGCCGCCCACGGCGACATGATGGTGCCGAGATAACGACGTGGAATGCCGTACTCTTTATCCAGAATTTGCGCATCTTCCTGCGGGTTAAACAGGCACAGCGGATGGTCGTTCACCGGGCTGCGTTCACCGTTGGCGCTCAGTACATAGATAGGCACGCGCTGCATCAGCGATTTCAGCCGTTCAGCCAGCGACGATTTACCGCCACCCACCGGGCCGAGTAAATAGAGGATCTGTTTCTTCTCTTCCAGACCCTGAGCAGCATGCTTCAGGTATGAGACGATTTGCTCGATGGCATCTTCCATGCCATAGAACTCTTCAAACGCCGGGTATCGGGCGACCACCCGATTCGAAAAGAGACGGGAAAGCCGTGGTTCCTGGGCAGTATCAACCATGTTTGGCTCACCAATAGCCATCAATAGCCGTTCTGCCGCGTTGGCATAGGCACTGCGATCTTGCCGACAGATGGTAAGAAACTCCTGCAGTGTGAACTCTTCGTCCTTGGCAGCTTCATAGCGCTGGCGATAGTGATCGAATATATTCATGGCATGCCGTCCTTTTGTATAATCTGGGAACATTTGCGAATCAGCACTTTTAGCGTAATTCTTCAACGGGATAAAAAAATGCTCCGTCCTATTTGTTATGAGCGAGTATCAAGCATTCAGCAAGTCGAAATGGGGAATGGATTGGATGATCAGAGGTCTTCTTTAACTGCCTATTTAGACAAAAACTCTGATAAATTCACGAATGATAGAGTTTTCATAACAGATGCGGGGCTTTCGGCATTTAAAAATGCCAATATTTCACCTGAGTCTCAACTTGGGATATTTTTGCAAGATGTGGGGAACCGCAAGTACGGTAAGGGTGACGCACTTATAGTCATTAGCCTTGATAGGTTATCGCGTCGTTCAAGTTGGGCTGAAAGTACTATCCAGTACATCGTGAACAGCGGTGTAGAAATCCACGACATTTCTACAAATCTTGTGTTACGGGCAGATGATCCTATGTCGAAAATCCATATGGAACTCATACAGCATCGCTCGCACAATGAATCATTGATGAAGTCGGTACGTGCTAAGTTAGCTTGGGATAACAAAATTTTACGTGCATTACTGAATCGCCACGGATAATCTAGACACTTCCGAGCCGTTGATAATACTGGTTTTCATATTCTGTCGGTGACATCTGTTCGCTAGAACCATGCCGACGCTTACTGTTATAAAACATTTCGATGTAAT